>CANGYA010000218.1 GCA_947457925.1 Cytophagales bacterium
AGTTGGGCTATGGCTAGCTGGGTTTTGCCTTCTGCTGATAATCTTAGTATCATATCATAACGGAAGGTGGTGGCGGCATCTCCTTTTAATCGCATAAGGTATCCAAAATTTCAAAGAACAAAGATATAACATTTTAAGGCACGACACTAGAAAAGATTACAACTTTAATATTCGAAACTAACATTTCTTAAAAAAATGTTAGTTTTTCTAAATTAGTAGCTTTATTAACTGCTTACAACGCCACTTCAGACAAGAACTTAATACGCATCAAACGCAATTCCTCTTCTGAATAGTCTTCGCCCAAAGCCTCCATTGCAGATGCAATATTATCTGTTTCGGCAGCCATGAAATAGTCAAAAATTTCTTGTTGGCGGTCTTCGTCCATAATTTGCTCTATGTAGTAGTCCAAATTAAGTTTTGTACCCGAATAACAAATGTGTTCTATCTCCTCAATCAACTCCGCCATTTCCAATTCTTTTGATTCGGCAATGTCTTCCAAATCTACTTTTCTGTCAATCTGTTGAATAATAAAAATCTTTATTTTTGATTTATTCACCATAGATTTTACTACAACTTCAGCAGCAGTTTCTATGTCATTTTCTTCTACATATTTGGCTATCAAGTCAATAAACGGTTTACCAAACTTGCGAGCCTTGCCCATACCTACACCATTGATTTGTGCCAACTCGTCCATAGTCGTTGGGTAAGTCGTAGCCATTTCTTCCAAAGAAGGGTCTTGGAAAATAACGTAAGGCGGAAGATTTTTTTGTTTCGCCACCCTTTTACGCAATGCCTTGAGCATATCAAACAGCATTTCGTCATAAGAAGTAGCTTGCAAAGAGTCATTTTGTGGGGCTTCTTCTTCTTCTTGCCCTTCGGGAATATCAAATTTATGGTCTTTGCTCAACTGCACAGGGCTTGGTCTTTCCATGAAATAGTGTCCTTTTTCAGAAATTTTGACCGTACCCATGTTCTCTATGTCCTTCTCCAAATAATCGTACAACAAGGTTTGGCGAACCACAGACCGCCAATGTTGCAAGTTTTCGGGATTTTCGGGGTTCACTCCTTTGGCAAAAACCTCTAATTTGTTATGCTCATAGCTCAACACATAGTCGTTTTCTACGCCACAAATCACATCTACCAAGTGGTCTACACCAAATCGTTGCCCTGTTTGTTGGGCAGTTTTGAGTACCAATAAAACTTTTTCTTTTGCTTCAAACCTATCAAGAGGTTTTTTGCAATTATCGCAACCACTTCCGCAATTATCGTCTGTATGTTTCTCTCCAAAATAATGCAATAATTGACGGCGGCGACACACACCCGACTCTGCATAATCTGTCATTTCTTGTAGCAAATGCTTGGCGTTATCCCTTTCTGTTACGGTTTTGTCTTTATTGAACTTTTCTAATTTGTCAATATCTTCTTGGCTATAAAACATTAAACAATAACCTTCCAAGCCATCACGACCCGCCCTGCCTGTTTCTTGGTAATAACCCTCCAATGATTTCGGGGCATCATAATGTATCACAAAACGTACATCGGGTTTGTCTATCCCCATACCAAAGGCAATCGTAGCCACTATCACATCTACATCTTCGTTCAAAAAGGCATCTTGGTTTTGCATACGCACCTGTGCCTCCAAACCTGCATGGTAGGGCAATGCCTTAATGTCGTTTACTTTTAATAACTCGGCTACTTCTTCTACTTTTTTACGGCTCAAACAATAAATAATGCCCGACTTTCCTTTATGTTGTTTAATAAACTTAATTAATTGTTTGCGTGTATTTACTTTTGGGCGGATTTCGTAGTATAAATTAGGTCTATTGAAAGATGATTTGAAAATATCTGCTTCTTCCATCAATAGGTTTTTTTGAATATCTAATTGTACTTTCGGTGTAGCCGTTGCGGTTAAGGCAATAATAGGCATCTTACCGATTTGGTCGAGAATAGCTTTGATACGGCGGTACTCTGGGCGGAAGTCATGCCCCCATTCAGAGATACAATGGGCTTCGTCTATGGCTGCAAAAGAAACATTGGCAGTTTTTAGAAAAGCTACGTTCTCGTCTTTTGTCAATGACTCTGGGGCTACATACAATAGCTTCACCTCGCCATTCAAGACTTCTTTACGTACCTTCGTAATTTCGGCTTTCGTCAGTGTAGAGTTCAAGACTTGTGCATTGATACCAAGAGCATTGAGCTGGTCTACTTGGTTTTTCATCAAGGCTATCAACGGGGAAATGACTATAGCCGTACCATCTAAGACGACTGCCGGGAGTTGATAGCACAAAGACTTTCCTGCCCCCGTAGGCATGATGACGAATGTGTTACGACCATCTAAGATGTTCTTAATAATTGTTTCTTGGGTGCCTCTAAATTGGGCATAGCCAAAAATCTCTTTGAGTTTTTCCTTCAATAAGTCCTTGTTGTCTTTCACTGCACTTTGCATATCAATGTCTTGCTTTTACAATTTGGATATCTGTTTACATAAAAAAATCAATCAGTCATCAAACAAAAAATAGAGTCTATAATTAGTTATTTGCTGGTGCTTGATACTGTTTCGCACTACTAATATAAAGAAATTATTGTTTGTGCAAGTCTTATAGCAAAAAATATTTAGTTTTTTACAGGTAGCACCACAAGCCTTAGACCTAAAAAACAGTAACATTTATCGTATTTCACAAATAACAGAGCCGTACTACCAAATTATTAAAACATATCTAAGTATAATAGTCTGATAATCAATTTATTAATTCATTAAAAATAAAAAATAACCGTTAATTTTGCTTAAAAATTAAGTGTGAAAACTTAATGAATAAGAAAATCAATTTATCTTTGCGGGCTAAAAATTTAACCCTCAAAATCGTATGCACCAACAAGAAATATACAGAGATAAAACGGATTATAAACAATATACTTTGCCTTTACTCATAGCCCTCACGTTTATTTGTTTCCTTACGGCTCTGGGCAACGACTTTGTGAATATTGGTGATGACACTTACCTTTTCAACAATCCATTAGTAAAAAGTCTTTCGTTTGATAGTATTTTGGCAATGTTTACGATGCCCATAGGCGACTACCAAGTTTTCCGCCCTTTGGTTTATTTGTCTTACGCCATCGAGCATAGCTTGTGGGGAATGAGTGCCAAAGGCTACCATTGGACAAACGTCATTTTGCATTTAGCTAATGTCGTTTTAGTTTTTCGTTTAACGAATTTATTGACTAAAAACTATGTCATCACATTAATTACGGCTTTGCTTTTTGCCATACACCCTATGCGAGTAGAGGCTGTTGCTTGGGTTTCTGCACGTACAGAGGTACTTTCTACTTTCTTTTTGCTTTTGTCCTTACTGCAATATACACGATATAGCACATCAAAAAACATTTCAAAAATTGTACTGTCGTTTATTTGCTTTCTATTGGCTTTTCTTTCAAAACCTGTAGTCATAGCTTTTCCGTTGGTGTTTTTCTTGGTAGATTATTGGCAAGAACGGAAATTTTCTGTGGCTGTTTTGGCAGAAAAGTTACCATTTTTACTATTAAGTATTGTTTTAGGGGGTGTTATGCTAATGGGTAGCACGCCTGATAATGTATGGGGGGATTTTTCATTATTGAATAAAATTGTGCTGTCATTTACGGCTATGGCTTTTTATTTGTTAGCTCCCTTTGCCCCTGTAGATGCTAATTTGAGTGTGGCACACACATTGCCAAAAGTGGTAAATGGTTTATTACCAATGCCGTACTATTTATCTATCTTGTTTTTGGTGGCATTGGTGGCAGTAATATTCTTTGTTAAAAAAATTCGCAAAGAGTTATTATTTGCCGTAGGCTTTGTACTTATCAATGTAATTATAGTGGCTACCATTCTCCCTTATGGACAGTTTGTGATAGCAGACCGTCATGCGTATTTTGCTCATATCGGTTGGTTTATGTTAGTAGCTTCTGGTATAGTTGGCTTAGGTAATTTGATTAACAAACAACTTATGTACGGCATTATTGGCATTTTTGCTTTATTTTTTGCGGTGCAGACTTTCCAAAGAAACCAAATTTGGAAAGAAAGTATCACGGTTTGGATAGATGTAGTAAGCAAAAACCCTGAATATGCCTACGGGTTTTTTGGTTTGGGCAATAGCCAACACGAAAGAAAGGATTACGGCAGAGCTATTGAGTGTTTCAACAGAGCCATTTTCTTAGAACCTAAATTTACAAAAGCCTATTATAACAGAGGGGTAAGTTTTTATGCAGCAGGTAATTTTCAGGCAGCCTCCAAAGACTTTTTGAAGACGTTACAAGATGACATGAACAATGCAGACGCATGGCTACAGGCTGCACATAGTTTTTACATGATGAAAGACTATAACAAGGCTGTTAACTCCTATGGTCAAGTAATACGTATGCAACCCGACTATTATCCTGCCTACTTGTATCGTGGGCATAGCAAATTTGCGATAGAAGACAAAGAAGGGGCTTGTTACGACTTCAGTATTGTGAAAAAAGCAGGTTTGCCAGACGGCGAAAGGCTGTGGAAAGAGGCGGGGTGCAAATAAAAAATCATTGCTTAAACCTATAAGGTTTCTAAAACCTTATAGGTTTGGTATAAAAATATAACTATTTATTTTCAGTTGCAGCCAATTCCAAACAAGCCTTCTTGAATTGCTCGCCTCTGTCTTCATAGTTTTTGAACAAATCGAAACTTGCACAAGCTGGCGACAGCAAGACCACATCTCCTTTGTTAGCATATTGATAGGCTTTTTTCAAGGCATCTTGCAAACTATTCGTATCAGCTATTTTCTTTACTTTGCCCGAAAAGAAACGGTAAATTTTGCTATTGTCTTTACCCATACAAATCAATGCTTTTACGTTTTTCTTCACTAATTCTTCTATTTGTTTGTAGTCATTGCCTTTGTCTGTACCGCCTGCAATCCATATAATTGGGGCTTCGTAGCTGCCCAAGGCATAGAATACCGCATCTACATTCGTAGCCTTTGAGTCATTGATAAACGTAATACCGTTGATTTCTACGACTTTTTCTAAACGGTGAGGCACATTTTTGAAGGTTTGTAAGGCTGCCTTCACTTTTTCTACGTCTGCCCCAGCCAACAACGCAGCCGTAACTGCCGAAGCTATGTTTAGTTGGTTGTGTTCGCCGGGCAAGGGCAAATTATCTATGCGAATACTTTTGGTTTGTGAGCTATTGATAGTTTTGGCAGGAATAACAATAGCCTTGTCATCAAACCACTTCAAAGAAATAGGTTTCATCTTCGCAAAAGGTTCTTCTGCCTTTACAGCTTTGACAGTCTGCAAATCTTGTGCATTGAAAATGAGGTAGTTAGTTTCGTCCATGCTTTGCTGAATACGCATTTTGGCATCTACATAGTTCTGTATGTCTTTTTCATAACGGTCTAAATGGTCAGGCGTAATGTTGAGCAATACACCAATTTTGGGCTGAAAATCATAACAGTCGTCTAACTGAAAACTACTCACTTCCAACACAAACCAATCATGGTCGCCTTTCAAAACTTCCGTAGCAAAACTATTGCCTACATTGCCCGCCACGCCTACATCAATCCCCGCATTTTTGAGCAAATGATAGGTTAATAAAGTAGTCGTAGTTTTGCCATTTGTGCCTGTGATAGCAATGATTTTGGCTTTGGTGTATCTGGCAGCAAACTCTATTTCAGAAATTAACCGAATGCCCTCATCTCTAATTCGCATGATGATAGGAGATTTTTCGGGTATCCCAGGACTTTTAATAATCTCGTCTGCCTGTAAAATTACGCCTTCTGTATGTTTTCCTTCTTCATACACTATTTTGTTTTTGTCTAAAACAGCTTTTGCTTCCTCAGAAATTTTGCCTAATTCAGAAACAAATACTTTGAATCCTTTTGCTTTTGCCAATAATGCAGCCCCTACGCCACTTTCGCCTGCTCCTAAAATAACTTTGAATGTATCTTTCATGTCTGTTCTACTTAATTTTTTTGAGATAGACAAAGTTAGTTGTTTTGGAAAAACTAATGAAAGTTAGGCGGTAAATTCTACTGAAAACCGAAAAATACCGTTTGTATGAGCATAATATGGAATGAAAAAGCTACTTTTTAAGGGCATAAAGAAGTATTTTAATTACAATATGCTTGGTAGAAAGTATCTCTTTGCCGTTATTTTACTTGCCAATTTGCTACTACTCTGCGATACTGTTCGGGGAGTTGTTCCACCGCCTCTTTTATGCTGTCATAAGGGCTGTCTTGTAGAGTTTCCCAGTTTTTATCGCAACTAAAACGGTAAAAAGTAGGGCTGTTTTCGTATTGGCAAATTGCAAGCCCATACACCTCGTAAGTGCTTACAAACCCAAAAGGATATTGCCCAGACCAAGCCCATTGCACTACCTTTGCTCCGTCAATATAGGCTGGTGGGGCTACTGTTTTGTGTTGATTATCCATATAAATGGTGTTATATAAAGTTACTCATTTAATTGAGGCAGAAGGTACGATTTTTTACCTTATCATCTTTTATCTTTTGTGCTAATTAGACTTTTATTTGAGCTGTATTCACTAATAACGGCTAAATTTATTAACCTTCCTAAATCCAAAAATTTCCTTTCCCAACAATTATTTCGTTACTTGCATTTCATTGTACCCCAACCAATAACTTGTAAAACGATGAACGAAAAACACCTTACTTATTTCAAAGTAGAAAACTTCAAGAGATTTGAAAGTTTTGAGCTAAATAATATCGGGCAGTTTAATCTAATTTTGGGTGATAACAATGTGGGAAAGACTTCAGTGTTGGAGGCGTTGTTGTTTGATGAGGAAAATATTGTTGAAAATTATATTACGCATCTTCGTACAATTCTTTTTCATAAAGAGTTGATGACAAGCACAATGGGAGAGGCGAAAATGGGCGTAAATAGAAATGACTTAATGTATTTTTACAAAGATTTTCGAGTAGATAGAGAAATTAAAACAACTTTTATTTACAAAGATAAGGTTAAAAGAGAATTGAGTATTTTTATTGATTTTTTAGCTAATCTTATTGACAACTATGAAAACCAATATCCTCAAATCTTTAATGAAAAAAACTCTGAAAGTCAATATAATCAGCCCTATATTTTAGCAAAAATAAACGAAGATGTAAAACTAATCAGAAGTCGCCAAGCTATGATGGGGCAACGATTTATAATGCCTTTTGTACCATTTGGCTCTCCTTACAATAGAAGTATTGCAAAATTATACAAGTATTTTCAAACAAATATGCTAATTAAAAAGCAGTTAATCAATGCTATAAAATTATTTATTCCTTTGATTGAAAACTTGGAAATACTGCTCATAGATGACAGAATAACTACTTTAGGAATTATAGAACAAGACACTGCGAATATGAAACCAATTAGCACTTATGGAGATGGTGCGAATAGGCTCATGCAAATTTTATTACATATTCCAGCTTGCGAGGGTAAAAGGTTAATGATAGATGAAGTAGATGCAGGAATTTTTCACCAAAGATTTCTTTCTTTTTGGCGTAATATTTTGGAAACAGCAAAGCTTTATAATGTTCAAATTTTTGCTACTACACATAATTTTGAGTGTATTCGTTATTTCAAAGAGGTGCTACAAGATGAAACCCTTGAAGGTGGAGCAGCATATTACAGAGATTTATCTCGTACAATTACCTTAAGAACATTGCCAAATGGTACTATTAAATCGTACACAAGAACTTACGAAGAAGTCGAGTATTCAGTTGATAATGAACTTGAAATAAGAGGAGGTGTGCTATGATAGAACAAAAAATATTGATTGTGGTAGAAGGCATTGCTGATGCTATCTTTCTACGAGATTACTTAATTTATTTATATAAACCTTATCAAGAGTTTATACAAAGTAACAGTAAACTTGATGAAAAAAAGAATAAAACTTGTAGTATTGATGTCTTTGAAAAACCATATATCAGAATATTCTCCACAGGAGGTTGTGCGAGATTACTTGATTTAAAAACTCAACTAATGGAGGAGTTTGAAA
>CANGYA010000219.1 GCA_947457925.1 Cytophagales bacterium
CCTTAAAAACTTATAGTAAAACTAATTTTTTCAAAGAAATAAGTTTGATTGTGTTCAAGAATCCCTATAAAGATGTCATCTTTTAGAAAGATGACATCTTTATAGGGATTCTTGAACACTACGCATAACAATTCATAGCACGACAGTAATAGACCTTATTAGGTTGAAACTTTTTTAGCATGGCTTTCAATAGATTTATTTGGGGAAAATACTTTTTTCAAAAAATCTTTGTAAAAGCATAACTTTTCTGTTTTCTTTGCGTTAGGAAACTTAAAAAACTAAAAGAGTTTCCTACTTTTCTTCTATTAATTGTCTATAAACCATTATCTAATTGACTACAATAGTTATTTTAAAAGATAGCTTTTTCATTTTATTATCAAACATACTTAAATAGGTATTATATAATCTTACAAATTATCATTACTCAACATCAACTATGGATACGAGAGAACGAATTGTGTTAGCTGCCAAAGAACATTTTATGAAATACGGCATTAGTAGAGTGCGAATGGACGACTTAGCAGCAGATTTGGGCATGAGTAAAAAGACTTTGTACCAGCATTTTGAGAGTAAGGAAGACTTGGCACATGCTGTAGCAGAATATATGTTTGAAACCCATGAATGTACAATTTCAACTATTTTGAAAGATGAAACAATGGATTTTATTACCAAGCTAAAAAATATTTTTGCATTTATTTTAAATCATGCTGGCAAAATGTCTGATACAGTGATGCAAGATATGAAACGCAGTATGCCTCAATTATGGGAGAAAGTAGAGAATTTTCGCCAACATTCTATTCATCGGGAGTTTAAAGAGTTGATAGAACAAGGGATTCGGAAGGGCTTATTTCGTAAAGACATCAAAGTAGATTTGTTGGTGAGTATGTATTTCGGTGCTATTCATTATACAATGCAGCCAGAGGCAATGGCTAAGGCAAGTTATACGCCTTCAGAGGCTTTTAATGGTATTTTTAGGGTCTTTATGGAAGGCATTATGACTGAAGAAACCAGAAAAAAGTTTGTGGAGGCGGTGCAACACGAACAGTCTTTGGCTAATTCACCTCAAAAAAAATTATCTGATTATTAGAAGTTATTAAGGTCTGTAACATAGACTTTAGTCTGTGTTTGTAATATATTGCTAATCAAGTAATTAATCCACAGACTAAAGTCTATGTTACAAAATTTTATCAAAGTCTATTAAACTTTTCTCAATTATTTACATCAAATAAGTATTCACTTTTCACCTTTAAAAATATGAAAACTACCTACAATACTTTTAAGAAAATTTTGACAAAAAATTTTTTTATCAAGCCTACTAAAATTGCTGCAAAAAGTCAGTTGAACAAAGATTTAGGGATTTCTTCTTTAGAGTTTGTGGAATTGGTGGTTACTGTGGAAAATATTTTTCACATAGAACTCAACGACAAAGAGTTGGAAAATATAAAAACAGTAGGCGAATTGGTGAGTTGTATAGACCGTAATTTAGCTACCAAGCACCCTAATCTATACCTAAGTGTTGCGTAATAAGTGCTAATGCACAGATATTAATTAAAAATTCTGGTTGTGGTCAAGAATGTATGATTTCTAATTTATTGATAATGAGTCATTTAAGGGAACACCGATGACACAGATTACGCAGATATTCACTGTTTTTTGTTTATCTATGAATATTTGCCAAACTTTTGTATCCATTTGCTATAAAATATTGATAATCAAATGTTTAGTTATCATACGTTTTTTACCACAAACAAAATTCTTTTAGGTTGTTGATTATCAAACTGTAGATAAGACTTTTATTCTAAAAAATAACCTAAAATAATTGGTAGCCTTAAAGATGTAATGCCAAAGTTGTAATCTTTTATAGGGTCGTACTTTAAAAACTTATAGTAGAACTAATTTTTTTCAAATAAGTTGATTGTGTTCAACAAGCTGTTTAGATGTAATCTTTCTACAAGATTACATCTAAACAGCTTGTATTAATATCATTGATACAACAATTTTATTCCACATTCACCTTTTCCGCTATCAAATAATCGTTGCGTTTGGGTGTAGCCAAAGAAATCATTTCTGCCAAAAAACCCGCCAAAAATAATTGGACACCAATGACCACCACCACCAAAGACAAGAAAAACAAAGGTTGGTCGACTATGTCCCGCACAGGCGTAATATGATTCCAGAGTTTAAACTGCTTTTCTATAATCAAAAAAGCTGTAATCATAAAACCCACTAAAAACGACAACAGCCCCAAAGAACCAAAAAAGTGCATGGGCTTTTTGCGGAATCTCGTAACAAAAGTGATAGAAAGCAAGTCTAAAAAGCCGTTTAAGAATCTTTCTAAACCAAATTTTGTAGAGCCGTATTTTCTGGCTCTGTGTTCTACTACCTTCTCCCCTATTTTCTTAAAGCCATTCCATTTGGCTATTACAGGAATATAACGGTGCATTTCGCCATAAACTTCTATGTTTTGTACAACTTTTAGCTTATAGGCTTTCAATCCACAGTTAAAATCATGGAGTTGGATACCCGAAAACAACCTTGTGATGTAGTTGAAAAGTTTGGTAGGAATAGTTTTGGACAAGGGGTCGTACCGTTTCTTCTTCCAACCCGATACTAAATCATAACCTTGCACCATTATCATTTCGTACAAACTCGGAATTTCATCGGGGCTATCTTGCAAATCTGCGTCCATTGTGATTACTACACTTCCTTTTGCAGCCTGAAAACCCGTCTGTAGTGCCGCCGACTTGCCGTAGTTTCGCATAAAACTAATGCCCTTCACATGGGTATTTCGTTTGGCTAACTGCTGTACGACCTGCCACGAATTGTCGGTGCTGCCGTCATCTACCATTATTATTTCATAATTTTTTTGGTGGTGTTCCATTACTCTCACTATCCAATCATGGAGTTCGGGCAGTGATTCGTCTTCATTGTATAAAGGAATGACCACAGAAATATCTATCATACGTATTTTGTGCTATTAGATGGGGAACTTGGGTAGTATAGTCTAAAAATCTGACTCAAGTTCTATCTTTTTATACTTAGAATGTTTGGCAGTTTCTTTTTCTTTCATGCCTTGATTGAAACACACTCTACAGCGTGGTTCGTATTCGTCTTTTTCGCCGACCAAAATTTGTTGTTTCAGATTGTTCAGCCTAAAAGAAAAAGAGGCAGGTTCACCACAACACACACAAATAGCCTGAATTTTAGTAACAAACTCCGCCATTGCCATTAGCTGTGGCATTACGCCAAACGGTTTGCCTTCAAAGTCCATATCCAGACCAGATACAATGATTCGTTTTCCCTTATAAGCCAACGCAGCCAAGACTTCGAGCAAGGCTTCATCAAAAAATTGGGCTTCATCTACAGCTATTACGTCTGCGTCATTGGCTAATACCAACATATCTTGGGGGTGTTGCACCACTACCGAGTTTACCGAATTGCGGTTGTGCGAAACCACTTTTACATCATCATAACGTACATCTATAGACGGTTTGAATATAACAATGCGTTGGCGAGCTATGATAGCCCGATTGATACGGCGTATCAGTTCCTCTGTTTTGCCTGAAAACATACAACCGCAAATTACTTCTATCCAGCCTTTTGACTTGCCTTTGTTGGAGGGTTCTAAAAACATGAGTGTAGTGTATCTGAATGTCCTATAAAACTATTTTGCGAATATCTCAAAAAATGCCACAATTACCTAACAAATATTGCTACGTTTTTGGCAAATATCTTAATACAATAGATGTTTCTTGTTATTGCTTCGCCAACCAGCTTGTGATTCATAATCCACAAAATAGATTTTAATATCTGCTTGCGACTCATAATCTACGAAAAATACTTTTTTCTTAGCTTGTGAAGCATATTGCACAAAAAACCATTTGCCATTATTATCTCCAGCCTGCGATTCATAACTGACTTTATAGACTTTGAGGTCGGCTTGCGACTCATATTTTACTACAAAAACTTTCACATCTGCCTGTGAAGCATAATCTACAGTAAAAACTTTTTGGGCATACACCGTCTTGTGTAAGCCGAATAGTAGGCACAAAAACAATAAAATTTTCATAAAATATGATTTTAGGGTGAATAAATGATAGCACTGCTTAACGGCATACAGCCTCTTAAAGCTACATTACAACTATTTTTGATACATATATATAGGTATGATGTAAGAAAGTTAAAAAAATTATCTCAAAAACACTTGAATTTTAGGTAGGTAATTCTACTTTAGAGAAAAACTTTGAAGAAATCCGTTTCACCAATGAAAAAACTACTAACTACAATATACTTTTTGCTGTTCTGTTTGCCCTTGTTTGCACAAGATGACGAGAAACCACGTTTTAGAGTTACTGATGCCGTTTCAGACCCTCAATGTTCGGACTATGGGACAAAGTTTGAACGTGGCTATGTTACTGCTCCTAAAAATAAGTGGGTGAATGTCATGATTTATTTTCAGAAAAAAGACGGAACTTTCATCAATCGTTTCTTTAGCCGAGAAGGGACAGGGTTTATCGAACTCAATCTGTCGGACTGTAGTTTTACAGGCAATTATTATGCGTATGCGTGTTATGCCTCCGATAATGCTTGTAAGTTTCCAAGTAAAGAACAAGTCGTAAGCCGACACAAAGAAATTCAGGAAACTAAGCAACCTTCTTGTAAAATTACACGCACCATACAGTTTAAGTGCGAAGATGGCGGTTCAAGCACCTTGTTAGAGTCTGCCTTTGTGTATTCGCCAACAGGCGGGGCAGTAGATATTACCATTTTTTTGGAGAAAAAGAACGGAGATTGGCGTAAAAAACACTATACTTTTTATGGTACGGGCTTGCTTATTTTAAATATAAAAGACTGTGACCTTACAGGAAAATATAAAATTACGGTCAATTACAGCACCCATTAATCATAACTTATTGTGTCTTTTATCGTATGAAAAGGTACAATGTAGGGAAAAGTGTATTTTCAATACTACTTCATCATTTCTAAAAAGTCATTTATTTTAAACATTCAAACTATGTCTATCTGGGATAAAATTAAAGGTCAGTTGGTCGATGTCATCGAATGGCTCGACAGCACACGAGATACTATAGTATTTCGTTTTGAACGACAAGGCAACGAAATTAAATATGGTGCGCAACTTATTGTAAGAGAATCTCAAACGGCGGTTTTTATTAATGAAGGACAATTAGCAGATGTTTACCCACCCGGTACATACACCCTGACGACACAAAATATGCCGATTTTGACGACCTTAAAAAGTTGGAAATTTGGTTTTAATAGCCCTTTTAAGGCAGAAGTTTATTTTGTAAACACAAGAGTATTCAATGATATGAAATGGGGAACTAAAAACCCTATTATGTTAAGAGACCCTGAATTTGGACCTATTCGTATCAGAGCTTTTGGTGGTTATACCTTTAAAGTAGCCGATGCAGGAAAATTCTTGCGTGAATTGGCTGGCACAAATGCCGAATTTTACACCGAAGACATTGGCGAACACCTTAGAAATGAAGTAGTTACAAGGTTTACGGACATTATAGGCGAAAGTAAAATTCCTGTCTTAGACATGGCTGCCAACTACAATGAATTTTCGGCTTATGTCAAAGAAAAAATAGCACCGGGACTTTTAGAAGAATACGGTATTCAGGTGCAAAAAGTATTGATAGAAAACATTTCATTGCCACCAGAGGTAGAAAAAGTGCTTGACCAACGCAGTTCTATGGGCATTTTGGGCAATATGAGCCAATTTACACAATACCAAATGGCAAATGCTTTGGGCAATGCAGCCAACAACCCCTCTGGCGGTTTGGGCGAAGGCATGGGCTTGGGCATGGGTGTAGGCATGGTACAAAACATGATGAACCAGATGAACCAAATGAATCAGGTGAATCAGCAAAACACGCCACCACCACCGCCACAAATGGTACAATATTTTGTGTCTGTGAATGGACAACAAACAGGTCCTTTTGGTATGCCACAGCTCCAACAAATGGTACAAACAGGGCAGCTAACCCAACAAACGTATGTATGGAAACAAGGCATGGCAGGTTGGGCTTTTGCGAATCAAGTACCAGATTTAGCCAGCTTATTTGGGGCTGTTCCACCACCACCTCCGCCTCCAATGGCATAGTGTAATAAACAATACAAGTTTTCTTATATAGGGAAGTTGCCTTCTGGTAACTTCCCTATATTGCTACTTCAGCACCACCATTTTCCCCGAATAACTAATCTTTCTTTCTCCCGACAGCACCCACAAACGGTAATAATAGATACCTGCCGATAAGTGTGTCAAAGGATAATTATTTTGGTAGCCATTTTGTTGAATGACAACTTGCCCCAACGAATTGTAAACCACTAAGCCATTGTTGGGATATTTCTCTATGTTTTTGATGTGCCAATACGGAAAATGAGCATCGCCCACACTCACCAAAGACGGAATGACTAAACAGTTTTCGGTGCTATTAATACGTACAGTTTGCTGTTGAACTTGTCCTTTGCAGCCCGAAGTATTCGTTTCTTGGACTTTCACAAGGGCATTTTGTGTAGCATTTTTCCAACTTACTACAATTTCCTGCGTGCCTTGTCCTGATACAATCTCGCCACCTTGCACCTCCCAAACGTAGGTAGAACTCTTTTCACTGTCATAACGGTAAGTAGTTTGCACTTCATTTTCACAGATTTCTGTCAAACCTACAATAGTTTTGGGCAAAGGTGTTGGCAATACATTCACTGTTAATTTTTCAGAAGTACCTCTGCAAATATCTGTGCGGGTCGTGCTGTTTTCTGTTACCCAAATGCGGTGCTGCCCCACACCATTCCAACGTACTGCCATACTGTTTTTGCCTTGTGGACTTTGCAAAGTTCCGCCTTCTACGTGCCATTCATACACCGAACCATTTGTAAAATTCGTGGTGTAAGTCTGTAAATTATCGGCTGTCCAACAAATTTTTGTGTTACCTATTGGCAACGCAGGACGCAATTCAGGCAGTACTTTAACAGCTAATTTAAAACTATCCACACAACCCGTAACAGCTTGTACGATTGCCACCACTTCGGCATTAGTGTTGGTGCTGCCCCAATTTACATGGATACTGTCCGTTTTATCTGTCAAACTAAAGTTGCCACCACGCACCACCCAACGAATTTTTACTCCACTATTAGCTGGTACACTATCTAATTTATAGCCGATTTGCTGCACATTTGGGCAAACAAAGGCTGTTCCTTTCACCTTGTAAAGAGGCAACTGTGGCAATATTGTGATGCGTACTTTGTCCACTACTTGGCAGCTATCCCACGAAACAACTAATTCGTAATCAAGCACTTGTGCCGTAGTTGTCGTATTGACAAATTTAGCTGTAGGCTGTGCCAACTGCGGATTGTCTAAAAACAAGGCAGGTTGCCATTGATACCTATAATTTGCAGCATTAGGCAAAGGTTTTATGCCTAACCGCAAAGTCGTACCACTGCACACTACCGTATCTTTGCCCGCCTCCACTTGTAGTTGAGGGTACAGTTGCAGTTGTACCGTATCTCTGTATTCGCAACCTGTGGCATTGTTTTTAACCGTTACAAAGGCATTAGTCATAATGATTTGCCCCGAAGTATTGGTATTCAAAATAGGAATACTTGATAAGTTGGTACTCAAAGCCGAAAAACCTTGTGCAGCACTAAACGACCATTGATAGCTGTGTTGGGGCAAAGTAGGTTTGCCAATCATTACAGTTTGTCCGTAGCAAATTTTGCGGTTTGCTCCGCCAAAATCTGCAAGGGCAGGGGCTTGTGGATTAATTTTGA
>CANGYA010000220.1 GCA_947457925.1 Cytophagales bacterium
ATTGCAATTCCTCTTTGGCTATTTCGTGAAAAATATCTTTTGCCATTGCTTTATTAGTTTACATAAAACTACAGATTTATTTTGTTTTACCTTCCAAAAAACCGTTGATTTCTTTTAGGGTTTTGATTTCTAGGAAGCCAAATTTTATTAAAAACTATCACAAATTAAAATATGTTTTTATCCGCACTTTGCCTTACATCAAAAAAGTCAAGCAAAATAATATTCGGTTCTGAAATTTTATAAAACAAAGCTATTTGTTTGCTAATCAATATTTTACGAACAGCTTTTTCTTTTTCTGAAACAATTCCAATAAAAGGCTGGGTTTCAAGCAAGCTAATTTTATGTAGAACTGTTTCTACAAAATTTTCAGCTACTCCATCAGACCAGTTTGCTCTCAGATAACTAATAATTTGTTGTAAATCTTCTTTGGCATTATCTGTCCAAACTATTGTATAAGCCATTGTTGAATTTCTTGTTTTACGTTTTCGTGTATATGTAATCTTGCGGGATTTTCACTTTGTTGTAAAGACTGTTGTAGTCTTTGTTGTTGTGGCAGAGTTAAATCATCTAATATATCCATTTCTTGCTCACGTTGAAAACTACTAACCAATTTATACAAAGTTTCTAATACTTGTATATCGTTTAGATTATCTATCAACTGATGAAAATTATTTTTGAGTACAACAAGGTCTGTTTGCATAAATTTAAGGCTATTGTTTGCACAAATCTACAAAATTATTTCTCTTTTTGCAATACCGCCAACGTATTTCGCAGGTCTGTAATGGTGGTTTCTAAGAGGGAGATTTTTTCTTTCAAAAACTCTATTTCTTTATCTTTCACTTTCATTTCACTCTCTAAATCTTTATCCGAATAATTGTAGTTATAAATATTTCCTAAAACTAAACCTTGTGCATTTTGATTATTTTGGTGACTACTATTACTTACCGAAATTGTATCAGGCAAAAACTCTTGGATAGGAATTTGTAAGGTTTTGGCAATATTTGCAATCGTATCAATTTCTAATGAAGTTTCGTTTCTTTCTATACGTGCATACGTGGAAGGAGAAACATTTAACAAATCCGCCATCTCTGCTTGTGTGAGTTTCCGTTCTTCTCTTGCCGTAAATAATCTTTGTCCTACTTTCATTTTCATTGTCGAAATGTGGTTTTTGGTTTTGTGAAAATATGTACTTTTTTGTATTAACACAAAATAACATACCAAGTTATATGAAAAAAATACGATTACTATTTTTTTGGGTAATTTTTTTATTGCCTTTCCTCCAAAGCTGTTCTGACAACAAAGTGGAGGCAGATTTAGCCACACAAGTTAGTGGTGCTTATAGTTTAGAAGAAATTAGTTTTTATAATGGTGCTGATATTTTAAGACCTAATCCACCACTCGGCACAGTAGGGTTTCGTGGTGGCGACCTTATTATTGTCAAAGAAACAGAAAACTCTTGCAAAATAACATTAAATAGTATCAACATAACAAGTGCAACAGGTCAAGTAGTATCATCAACCACGCCTGCAACAAATACTATTGCACTAAGTAGAAGTAGCCAAAATGGAAATAATATTATTGGTGCTGTAAATACGATTACACTGACTTTTGGCGGTACAATAGCAACAATGGTTACCTCTACTAATACTACTAACACAAAATACACTTTTAAGAAAAAATAATTTTTTCCTATGGTTTCTTAAAATCATAGCGTAATGCCGAAATACGAAAAAGTAGGCACAGTTTTTTAAAATTAAACTTTTATGAAAAAAATAATTGGCTTTTTAGCTTTATTCTTTGCTATGGTGGCAACAGCACAAGCTCAAAAATTATGTGGTACTTGGCAACAGAGAGGAGATACTACCCAAGACGGTTATATCTCCCCAGATGCGGCTTGGCGAACTTTGTTTATCATGGATGAATGTACCACTTCTTACTTTTCTGGACATCTTAACACCTCTACAAACTATATTATAGAAGGAGAAATTGCAGATAATGGTACTATAAAAATGGTATGCAAAGATGCCACTAGGGGATTTAGAAGTGTTAGTATATTAACTTTCATAGGACGCAAAACACTTAGAGGGACTTATACCGATTATCAAAACGGTGTAGCTGGTGCTACTGGTGATATTGAGTACAGAGTATTAGACTAATTTGCTTTGTGTATTCCCCTATTATCATAAGAGTTAGCAAATAACCTACTCTCAAACTTTCTTGTGAAACATAACAAGTTTCATAACTATCGGCAGTGCTTGCAAACCCTGCCGATAGTTTGTTCTAATACCTAACAAAGAAAAACACTCAACCTTTTAAAACTGAATATCCACACTTTTCTTCACCACCTGCTCAGAGTTTGTCCCCACCATTACCTCAAACAAACCTGACTCCGCATAAAATTTACGGTCTGCGTGGTAAAAACCTAACTCTGCTTCCGTTAATTCAAACTGCACTTTCTGAGTTTGCCCTACTTCGAGATTTATTTGTTGAAAGGCAACCAACCGTTTGATGGGCTGCACTATTGTAGCATCTAAGTCCCTGATGTATAACTGTACGGTTTCTTTGCCTTTGTATTTACCTGTGTTCGTAACTTCAACGGTTACAGTGGCTTTTTTAGGGGCAGTTTGCACATTGAGGTTTTTGTACTCAAAAGTCGTATAGCTCAACCCAAAGCCGAAACACCATTGCGGCGTGTTAGGCATATCGGTATAATGCGACCAAAAAACAAGTCCAGTGTCAAAGTCATTTGTTTTTGGACGACCTGTATTTTTTTGGTTGTAATACAAAGGCAACTGCCCAGTATTACGAGGAAACGAAACGGGCAATTTACCTGAAGGATTGTATTTGCCAAAAAGTACGTCTGCTGTTGCGTGTCCAGCTTCCGAACCTCCAAACCACGCTTGCAAAATTGCAGGGGCTTTTTCTGCCACTGTCGGTATAGCCACAGGACGACCTGTCATTAAAACAATCACCACATTTTTATTTACTTTCGAGATTTGATTGAATAATTCCAACTGATTGCCTTTCAATTCTACATTGGCTTGGCTCCTACCTTCGCCTGTTTGATAACAGTCTTCGCCTATTGCCATAATCACCAAATCTGCTGTTGTAGCTATTTTAACAGCCTCCGCAAAGCCTGATTTGTCATTAGGATTAGTAAATGTAAGTTCATTGATAAAAGTACGTTTGCCTTCTGTCAATTTGTAACCTTCCGCATAAGTCAATTTTTGGTCAGGGGCAAGGGCAGCCTCAATGCCTTCTTTCAAAGAAACGGCAGAATTTGGGTTGGCTTGAGCCCGCCAGTTACCTAATGGCACGTCTTTGTGGGCTGCTAATTCACCTATTAAGGCTATTTTCTTGACACTTTTTTGAATAGGCAATAAGTTATTTTCGTTTTTGAGCAATACCATTGTGCCTTGTGCTACTTGGCGTGCTGCTTTCAAATTTTCCGCAGATAGCAATTCTTTTTTCTCTCTTTCTACATTGGAATAACGGTAAGGGTCATCAAATAAACCTAAGTCAAATTTTAATTTCAAAATTCTTCTTGCTGCATCATCAATCAATTTTTCAGAAACTTTGCCCGACTTCACCAATTTTTCGAGATAGTTTACATAAATATTACTTTCCATATCCATATCCGAACCTGCTTTGATAGCATATTGGGCTGCTGCAAGGCTATCCAAAGCAAAACCGTGTGTAATCATTTCGCCAATAGAACCCCAATCTGAAACGACAGCCCCTTTAAAGCCCCAATCCCCTTTGAGCAACTGCCTTTGTAGCAATTCGTTACCCGTTGCAGGTACGCCATTCAGGTCATTAAAGGAGTTCATAAACGTAGCTACCCCTGCCTCTGCTGCCACTTTGAAAGGCGGTAAAATGACATTCATCAACGTATTTTCGCTAACATCTACCGTATTGTAATCTCTGCCAGCCTCTGCAAAACCGTATCCTGCAAAGTGTTTAGCACAGGCAGCAATAGTTTTTTCGCTGCTTAGGTCTTTGCCTTGAAATCCCTCTATCCAAGCCTTGCCGATTTGGGACGTGAGATAAGGGTCTTCGCCTGCACCCTCCATAATTCGCCCCCAACGTGCATCACGACTGACATCAATCATAGGGGCAAAAGTCCAATGTAAACCTGCTGCTGCGGATTCTCTGGCAGCTACCTCTGCCCCTAAACGAGCAATATTAATGTCCCAACTTGCAGCTTGTGCCAAAGGTACGGGCATCATTGTTTTGTAACCGTGAATGACATCATAGCCAAAAATGAGGGGAATTTTTAAACGTGAGTTTTCTACGGCTAATTTTTGAGCTTCACGAGTACCTTCGGCAGTTAGCACATTCAACATTCCGCCCACTTTACCAGCCTTGATGTCGTCTAATTTTTGTTTGCTATTTTTGTCATTAGGCACAGGACCCGTAAATTCCCAAGTGCCGTTATACATATTCAGTTGCCCTATTTTTTCGGCTAAAGTCATTTTAGCCAATAGTGCTTCTACTTTTTCGTCAGTAGTCGTTAATGGTTTGTTAGGAATAGACGATTGGCATATTATTCCTATGAGGCTTAGTGATAATAAATTGGTAAGCCCTTTATTAAGTATTTTTTTCATATAGATAGGAAGTTAAGTACGATTGTATGCTCTTGCTAAAAATCCTCTAATTTCTTGCAAATTAGCATTATTAGATAGGTTTGCAGATAAGCCTGTGTTTATTACAAAAACAAAATTTTCAGTAGAATAAAAATCTTCTTTGTTGCTTAAAGAAATTTCTATACTATTTGATTTTGAAACAAGGCATATATATTGATAATTCTTGTCAATTATTTAGACGATTCATAGTTAAACAACTTTTTTATTTCTCCATTATTAGGGCAATTTTCTATTTTTTGCCATAAATTATCATCAATTTGAGAATTATTAAAAACTATTCGGAAGTCTGTTTCTTTTAAAACAGTATCTCCATAATCATCATAATTCCAAACTTGCAAGCCTGACCTTTCGTCTTTAAATATTCTTTGAGCATTGTAAACATTCAAAGAAATATATAGAGGAATATGTACGCCTTGCCAATTTTGCAATTCCTTTGCAAATTCTAAGGCTGTTTTTAATCTTGGGAAGATTTCAGAAGTTTTATGGTCGTCTAAAACATCATATCTTTCCACACAAAACATCTTTTTAGTTTTCATAATTTTTACCATTTTATACTTTTTGAATGATATTCTAAGGTTACTTTAGGAATTGTTGGTTTTATTTCAAATTCAATTTCTCGCAAAGGGTTTTCTATAATTGTCATTTTTGGCGTATTTATCAAGTTGCTAACAACTACTAAAAAGTAATTATTTGAAAATTCTTGTGCTTTTTGATACTCTTTTTCAGTCATTCGGATATTTCCACTACTTTTAGAAACTCCTTTTACTTCCGCAAGCAAATAATTTTTGGCAATTTCTATTTGAAAATCGTAGCCATCAGACCATAATCTTGCATCTTCTAAATTACCATTTTCAAATTGCTGAACAGTTTTGTAATTCTGCATAAAATAAAATTCTGCTTCATTCCCTGTTTCTTTCATTTGCCTTACTTTTGAAGTAGTGATAGGCGTAATTTTTTCAACTTTTAAGTCAATATTGCTATCATAATCCACAATATATAATTTCACAATATTTGCAAAACCTTTTACATTTTCGTTGCCAAATAAACTATCAATGAACAATTTTATATGTTCTCTCTGTTTTCGTTGCCACCAACCTTTTCTGCCATTATCAAAATAAGGGTCAAAACTATCTTGTCTATTTGAAACTGCTTTTACAGTATCAGCCAAACCCAAATCTACAACATATTGATTAAAGGCGGTTTTTGTTGTAAAGCCAAATTCTTTGACAAATTCTAAATCAAATTTTGCCAAACCATAACCAATAAGATTTAAAACTTCCGAAATATTTTTCTCTTTTTCCTCATTCATATTGGTAGGCAAGTTTAGTTGTAATGAAAATAAAAGTTTGTATTCATTTCCACCTTACGCAAAAACACTCTTTTTTCTTCTACACTCAACATATTTAGTTTGTCGAAAGGAATATCTGAAAAACGAAATTCAAAAGGAATAGACATCATTAAAGCCACTTCACGCACCGAAAAAACTCGGTTATCTTTTGGATGTACGGTATTTTGGCTTGACATTATGTCGTTTCTTGTGTGTATGCAAGGAGCTACTTTATCCCAATATTGACGTTTATATTTATCTCCGTTCTTTTTGGCATTATAAACTATCAATCCATTTACTTTTTTATGTGGCAATTTACTTGCGTCTGTATTGTCAAAAGCCGACTGTCCTTCTTTCAAATCCTTAATCCATTCGAGCATTGATGGTGTGTAAGTTTTGAAAGAATGATAAATGTCTTTTTCATCAATTTCTCCCCATTCCAAAGGTTTTAAATGCCCTATGATTTCCCTTAATGTCTTTTCTTTCTGCAAGTCGGGCAAAATATCCAAAGGCGTAATTTCCAAAAGGTCTTTTCTTGTGCCAATTACAAGGGTTCTTGTTCGGCTCGATGGGTTTCCGTAATCTTTAAAGTTCATTATTTGGTAAGAAATATTATATTTTCCTGCCAAATTGTTTTCAATAGCATTTTTTATGGGTTTGTCTTGATTGTCTGTATCTGTGCAAATAGTTGTTAAAAAACTACGTACATTCTCAAAAATAAAATATTTAGGGCTTAATTCTTGGGTAATTTTTATGCTCTCCACTACCAAAGAATTGCGTTTTAGTTCATCTTTTTTCTTATGATTAGCCAAAGACATTCCCTGACAAGGTGGTGTCGCAATTAAAACATCGAGGTCTTTAATTTGATAATTTTTTTTCCAAAACTCAAATTCTGTAAAAATCTTATTTTTCGTTTCGTTTTGGCACAAGTCCCCCGATATGTAGCCTGTTTTATAGGTACATTTTTCGTTAAATCGTTGAAAATTAAGCCTTTTTTCTAACAATTCAACCGTTGCAATGCAATAAAATCCCTCTTGTTTAAAGCCATAACAGCCAATTCCTGCACCACTAAACAAAGAAATATATGTTTGAATATTTGATTTCATATTTTCAATTTTAGTGCGAAGCTACAAAATTTTGGAAATAAATTTTAAATGTTTTTTCGTTTTCTTAGAATATACCACACCCCAAAGAGTGTGGTACGGTACATAAAATTTACCTTAATTACGCTGAAAAACCCTCACATAATCCACCACCATACGTTGAGGGAAAACAGTGCTTGTGTTCGGACTACCAGGCCAGTTTCCACCTACTGCCACATTGAAGATAAAGAAAAATCTTTCTTGAAACTCACTTAATGCGGCAGGTGTCGTATCAACTGTATTGTAAAGTATATCGTCAAAATACCATTTTATAGACTTTTCGTCCCATATCACACTATAAACGTGGAATTGTTCAGATAATTTTCCGCTTGATTTAGTGTAGCTTTTCCCAAAACTAGCATACGTACCGTTATTGTCCCAATGGATTGTTCCGTGTGTAGTTCTGTCATTTGTTGGTTGCCCACCAATCATTTCCATAATATCAATTTCCCCACAACGAGGCCAACCCACAGACGAGATACTTTCGCCAAGCATCCAGAGGGCAGGCCATATTCCTTGTCCTTCAGGCATTACGGCTCTGATGTCTATACGACCATACTTAAAGCTACGTTTTCCTTGTGTAATGATACGTGATGAAGTGTAATTTCGTCCACTAAAACTTTCTTGTTTGGCTGTAA
>CANGYA010000221.1 GCA_947457925.1 Cytophagales bacterium
AAAGCCGACAAAGAAATATCTACGTTGTTGTGATAGCGTTGTGCAGTAGAAAAATACAAGTTATGACGAGAAAAATTGCCATCGGATACTCCGTTTTGTACTGAAATTGTTGAACCTATGCCTTGTTCATATTTTTTGGTAATGATGTTGATGACAGCCAAAGATGCAGCACCTCCGTATTGCAAAGAACCTGTACCTCTAATAATTTCTATTCTCTCTATGTGGTCTAAGGGTATGCGGTTGCCAAAAAGATATGTGCCATAAGCTATATCGTTGAGCATCACATCATTAAGCATCATCAACAAACCTGCTGAAGCTGCCGAATTGCCCCGCACCACCAACGTAACAAGATTATCTGATGCCTCTAAATTAAAGTCAAAACCTGCCACAATTAACAACAACTCTCGTAAATCTCTAGCTGCTGTATTGCGTATAGTTTCGGCAGAGATGACCGACATAATGCCCGCAGCCTCTCGCAACAATGCTTCCTTGAAACTCCCCGTTGAGATAACTTCTTCTTGATTGACCTCGACCTTTGCCTCTAACAACTCTCTTACGTCTGGTTGTAAAATAGTGGGTAGGGTATCTTGGGCAAAACAATAATTGAAAGTGGTAAGTAGTAGTAGTAATGTAATTGATAATACATTTTTTGCCATAAAGCAAGTATTTTAGGCTAATAATATAATTATTTTTAGCTGTGAATACAAATTTTCTTGAAATTACTATATATATTCTACAAAATCCATGTCAAAAGTATTTTTTTCGTCCTTTGGGCGGAAAGTTTCATTTACTTTTTGCCATTGTGAAGTAGGTAGGTGAAGGATTGTGGCACAGCCTTCTATGACCGTATGCACATGGGTAATGTACCAGTGTTGCACAAAAGGAAGTGCTAATTCATAGACTTTTGCCCCACCAATCACAAACAATTTTTCGTAGCCTGTATTTTTTGCTTCCTCAATAGCTTGTGCAATACTTGTAACCACTGTGCAGCCTTCTACAAGGTAGTTGGTTTGTGAAGAAAGCACTAAATTGTAACGATTAGGTAGTGGCTTGCCAATGCTTTCATAGGTAATTCTGCCCATTAATACGGCATGTTGGCTGGTTATTTTCTTAAAGTATTGCAAATCTGCGGGCAAGTGCCAAGGCAGTTGATTATCTTTTCCAATAACATTATTCTGGCTCATTGCCACTATAGCAGCTATTTCCATTGCTTATTCCCATTTACGGCTGCCCAAAACTACTTGTGTAGCTCCAAGCATGATGATGATGATACTGAAAAAATACAAAATATCTCTACTGTCCAACAAACCTTTGCTGACAGCGTTGTAGTGGGCATCTATCCCCAACTGCCCTATGACGTAGGCGTAGGTAGCCCAAACATTGATAGAGGCTATTTGTGAAAAACCTGCATAAAATATAAAGCAGAAAAAAACAGCCACAATAAATGACACAATTTGGTTGTCTGTAAGAGCAGACGCAAAAACACCAATAGCACAAAATACAGCCCCCAACAATACCAAACCAACGTATGAACCCACCACCGCAGCCGTATCTATGTTGCCTTTGGGTGAACCTAATTGGTAAATGGTGTAATAATACAACAAGGTAGGCAATAAAGAAAGGATAACTAACACACACGCAGCCAAATACTTACCCAAAATAATTTGTAGGTCTGTCAAAGGTCTTGTCAACAACAGTTCCATAGTTCCCAACCGTTTTTCTTCGGCAAAAGTCCGCATGGTAATCGCAGGAATGAGGAACATATAGAGGAAAGGCGTAAGCAAAAAGAAGGCATCTAAACCTGCATAACCGTATTGCAACAAACTGTATTCAGGAAAAACCCACACCAGTAGCCCCATACCTATCAAAAATACAGCTAAGACCACATAACCCACTAAGGAATTAAGAAAACTGTTGATTTCTTTTTGCAAAATTGTAAACATACTTTACAGCAATTTATGTGTACCAAGACTAAGAACGGAAAGCAAATGTAGTGTCTTTGGGTGGATTCGCAAAACAAAAAATTTAGGGAAGGCTCTGATTTTTAACAAAAATAAACGACATATCTACTTAGTTGTTAAATATGTCGTTTATTTTTATTGAAAAAACTACTGATTATTCATAAATAGGTTACTAACTCCTCACCTCCACCAAATACCTCACCGTACATTGGGCTTGATTATAAACTATGTACTCGTTGTTTATGAGGTCTGCACCGCCCAACGCAAAGAGAGAATCGTAATCTTTGCCTTGTTTTTTGAGGTTGCCTTCGTCTAATTGATAACACCAAGGTTCATGTTTCTGAATTTTCAGTTGTGAGCCTGTATGTACCTCAAAAACTGCCAAAAATGCCCTATCTGCATTGCCATTTGACCAATAAGCCCCACGCAAAGAAGTGTAATTCAAAGATTTACGAAACTTATCGGCAAAGTAAATACCGTAGCCAAACATTTTGCCAGAGATAACGGCATTGGCAGGACGCAACACCAGCCCTGTATCCAAAATAGATAGCCAGTTTTCGTTACGGCTACCATGCCAAAACAGCGAAGTTTGTGGGTTTGTCTTGTTCAATAGCCATTTATCAAACTCCACTTGTGTTTTTTGGTGCGAAACTTTGTAGGCTCTCACAAAACGGTGTGCCTCGTCTTGCATCATATTTTTAATCGTATCTTCTACGATTTTGTCATTCAACATACCAATACTAAGCCCCATACGTTGCAACAAATTGATATTTTCTTTGGTCGTATTTTGTTCTTTTTGTTGGCTGTTGAGTTGTACTTGGCTTCGCATCACGTCCAAAGTAGCTTGTTCTTCGCCCATTTTGTTCCGAATAATCTCTATGTCTTCATGCGTGTTCGCAGATTTGACCAACGCCTCTTTTACATTTTTCATTTTGCGAGGAATGACCGTATAGAGTTGTAACAAATAGTCGTTAAACTCTTTGATGTCCATGTCAAGCTGTATTTTGCTGACCAATAAGTCCACCAAAGCCTGTGCTTCTTCTACTTGGCGTTGTGTTACTTGTTCTGCACTTACGTTGTAGTGGTAGCTGATAGACTTACGGGCATACCGAATGAGGTCATTCATCAGTTTTCGCACCACAGTATCCAAAATGTCTGACAAATCCATTTCATTTTCGCCTTCGCCTGCAAACAAAGCCGTTTGGTCTTTGTAGCCCTTGCGGACTTTTTCATAATACTTACTGTCCCATTGCGAAGTAGGGTAGGTTTGCGTAGTACCAGCAGCACCTACCCTGCCATAGGTTACTGTAAAAGTACCATCACCATTTTCTGCCATGTCATAAAACTTATTGTTGTTATAGGCAGTAACCATAATCAATTTGGCGGTGCGGAGTTGTGTGGGAGTCGTTACCATAGCCTTTATTCGTTTTAGCAATTTAAAAAACATGAATTGTTTTAGTTGTTGCTACAAAACTATGCGGGCAGGTCGTAACAGATTTACGGAGTAAAATATTTTTTTAAAGGCTTTTTTTACTTCATAGAAATAACATTTCTTATAGAAATGTTATTTCTATAGTATTTTTGGAACATGAAAAACATTAAAAACGGAAACCCATTAACAGAATATCGTCAATCTGCAATTCTGTTCCCTTCCAAGTGTCTAATTCCGTTTCTATTCTTACTTTTTGTTCCTCGGTAGGCAATGTATGTATTTGAGCAAAGAGTTCTTTCATACGAGGCAAGCCAAATTTACGCCCGCCGCCTCCAAATTGGTCTTGGAAACCATCTGAAAACAAGTAAAACATACGAGGTTGTTCCGTTTGTGGTACCTCGTGTAGTGTAAAAGTCCTTGCTACTGTTCCATCTCTCTGCACCCCCCCAATAGAGTTTTTGTCTGCACGAATCGTAATCACTTCGTTAGTAGTAGGTTCTATATAAATCAAAGGATTCATAGCTCCAGCATACTCTATTTTGTGCGTCTGTTTGTCCAACACACAAAAAGCAACGTCCATGCCGTCCCTATTATTGGTTTCTACTTGTTGCAAGGCTTGGCGAATACAGTCATGCAAAATTTCCAAAATTAAATCAGGAGAGTAAATACCCCTCAAAAGCACAATTTCATTGAGCAACCCATTGCCAATGATGCTCATAAAAGCACCGGGTACACCATGCCCCGTACAATCTACGGCTGCCACGAAAATTTTGCTGCCTTTTTCTCGTATCCAATGGAAATCACCAGAAACAATGTCTTTTGGTCTGAACAACACAAAATAATCCTTCAAAGAAATAGATTGTAAGTTTTGTGATTCATATAACAAAGATTCTTGAATACGCAAAGCATAGTTAATGCTTGACGTTTGTTTTTGATTGATTTTCTCTAAATCTTCTTTTTGTTGTTCTATTTGTTTGTAAGTACGTGCATTGCCCAAAGCAATAGCCATATACAAACTCAAATTTTTCAAAATATCTAAGTGGTACTCCGTATAGGCGTGAGAGTGAAAACTTTGCACCGTCATTACGCCCACTACTTTGTCTTGGGTTATCAGAGGCAAATAAATCAGTGATTCGGGGTCTTCGCCTGCTGCGGGGGGTTTTAGTGAAGGAATATAATTGATATATTCTTTGTGGTATTCATTGATGAACACGGCTTTTCTGTTCCGAATCGTCCAAACCGAAAAACGTAAATCATCATTGATGTCATGAAAAAAGGGTTCTAAAGGCTGCCCTTTTTCCATACCTCCCCGAAACTCTATTTTGCCTGTCGTTTCATTTATCACACCCACCGCAAAAGCTGCTGCGTCCATCAGTTGGTTTACGTTTTCATACGTAGTACCAATAATCGTATTCACAGACAACGTAGTCGTAATGGCTGCACCAATCTCACTCAATAGCTTAACGTGATGGTATGATTTTTCTATTTCTTCTTTTTGTGATAAAACCTGTGAGGTTCTTTCTATGACTTTTTCCTCCAAATTTTGGTACAACAAAGCATTGTCTATCGCAATACTCACATACAAAGCCAAGTGATTAAGCAAAGCCAAATGATAATCGTTATACGCATTTTTTTGTGGGCTTTGTACCGTAATCACACCCAAAACAGTGCCGTCATTTTTATCTACCAAAGGCAAATAAATTACAGAAACAGAACTCACACCCGCCAAAGGTTTGAAACGACCTTTTAGATATTTTTCATGTTCTGTTTCTACATCATTGATGACAATAGGTTTCACATTCCGAAAACACCATGTAGCTAATCTGTCTTCTTCTAACTTAATGACCACATTCTTCATGGGTTTACCATTTTCCTTGCCATCAAAAAACTCTAACAAGTTCTTCTTATTGTTGTGTGTACCTATACAAAATACAGTGGCATCGAGCAACTGGTTGATGTTTTCGTAAGCCACATCTACAATACTTTTGACAGACAAACAAGACGTAATGGCTTTTCCCATTTCGCCCATTACTCTTATATTGTTGTATGACTTCTCAATAGCTTCTTTCTGTTGTTCTATCAGTTGTTTCTGTTGGGCTATTTCTAAATTATTAATAGAAATATTGTGGTAGGCTTCTGCATTTTCTAAGGCTATGGCTACATATACCGCCAAGTTCCTCAAAATATTAACGTGATAACGGTTGTAGGCATTTTTCGTATAACTTTGCACATTGATTACTCCCAATACCTCATCATGTAAGACTAATGGTAGGTAAATCAAAGATTGTGTATTACGGCTAAAATTAGTTGGGATAGGGACATTGGGTAAATAAACCGAAAAGTCCTTTACTGTATCATTAATCAATACTTTTTGTTGGTTTTTAAAACACCAAACAGCCAACTTGCTGTCGTCATCTAAGCTAAAATAGTGGGCAGGCAGTCTTTTTCCATTTTCTATAGTTCCCAAAAAGTCCAAACGGTTAGCCCCTTTGTTGTAAACCCCGATATTGAAAACAGGAGCATCAATCAACTTATTGAGGTTTTCATAGGTAACTGCAATAATTTTTTCTACACTCAAATTGGCAGCAATAGTTTGCCCCATTTGGCTCAATAGTTTCAAATCCTCGTAGGCTTTGATAACATCATTTTCTTGTTGGTTTACGGCAGCATCTTTTATCGCCAATTCTTCTTGTAAATTGGCTACCATTCTCTCAAAGTTGCCTGTTTGCTTTTTCAAGTCCGCAGCTTGTTGGTTCGCCAAAAGGCTAATAGAGAAATAAGGCAAAATATTTTCTATCCACTCACACTGGTCTGTAGTAAAAGCATTTTCCGTTTCCATGTCTTCTATCACTACAATATGCTCCACGTTTTTGTCATATAAGACAGGAAAAGCCACCATAGATTTGGCTAAAGATACTGTATTGAGAGATATTTTATCGTATTTTTTATGAAAAATAACCGTTTCAAGCCTTTTTAGAAAATATTTTTCGTGTTGGAGTAAAATACCGTCATAAATAATATTATCAGCTTCTCTAAATATAGTTTGGGTTGTACTAGTCTGTTCTGCCACAATTTTCCACTCAAACCCTATATATGAAATAAAGTAGGCTTTATGACAAGGTAATTCTTCTAATAACAACCCTAAGACATAGCTAATGAGAGTATCTGCATTAGTTTGTTCTATAATTTTTCTCGATATATCTAAAATTGGTGTCATAAAACAAGGTTTGACCGAAAGACCTGCGTTTAACTTACAAAATAAGTTTTAAATCGCCAAATAAAAAGGGATTTATTAAAGGCATTTTGATAAACAACAAAGATACAAAATCTTGTAAGAAAAAACAGTTACACTTATTTTTTTAACAGTACAAAGTACCTGCCTTTTTTCGGCAGTCTCTATAAAAGTCTAAGAAATTAGTTTTGATTTGTTCAAAGTCGTTATTAGGAGCTTGTGATTGTTGTAAAAATAAATATAAAGTCGGTTTTTTATTCGCCAAATAGTCTATAAGGGCAATATAATAAACGACTGTAGTAGGTGGATTTTGATGTAAGATTCTAAACCAACCTTTCTCGAAAGTAGGTTGTGGGTTGTGCATACTTTCTATACGCCCTTGTGGGTACAAAGTTAGGAGATTTTGTGGGTTTTCTAAGAGTTGGGCGGCGTACTGCAAACTTTTGACCATGTCACGCCCTTGTCGGTTGATAGAAAAAGCCCCTGCGGTGCGTAAAATCATGTTTTGGCGGAGTTGCTCCTCTAACATCAAGACATGAAACTGCCTATGGATATAGGTATTATTGAGATAGGTAGCAATGAAACCATCATGCCAACTGAAATGATTACCTAATAACAAAACACTTTTGTCGGTAGGGAGGGCAAGTGTAGCATCAACTGTAACTGTATGAAAATCAGTTTGTAATAATTTTTTTGAGTAATATTTCCAAAATTGATTGCTGAACCAGTTGTAACGAGGGGTAATCATTGTGGGAGTGTTTTAATCTAGCTATAAACCCATTAAACTCTATAAAGGTTTTGCCCTTTATAGAGTTGTACTATTTTTACATCATTATCCCCACAATCGTAGCAGAAAGATAAGAGGCTAATGTGCCACAAAACAATGCCTTCATGCCTAATTTGGCTAAGTCTGCCCTACGGCTTGGAGCTAATTCTCCAATACCACCCACTTGGATAGCAATAGAACTAAAATTAGCAAAACCACACAAAGCAAAACTTAAAATAGCTACGGTTTTGGGACTTAAGAAACCCGACTTTATCATGCCTGACATATCACTGTACGCCACAAACTCATTCACTACGACTTTTGTTCCTAACAGACTACCCGCCTTAAAAATTTCTTC
>CANGYA010000222.1 GCA_947457925.1 Cytophagales bacterium
GGTGGCATTGGTTTGTGAAGCCGTAACGACTAAGTTTTGGGCATACGCCAGCCTCGAGAAACCTAAGCACATACACATAAGCCAAAGCAACTTAACGACGTGCCAACGTTGTGTGTGTGTGTGTGTATTTATAGCATACCTGCTGTGAGTTGTTTTCATTGTTAAAAAGTAATTTGGGAGTAACAAAAAAGTCAATTAGCTAATGACGAGGCAAAGGTAGGGGAAAAGTATTTTGAAAAGCAAGTAGTAAGCTAAATAAATTTTACTAATTCTTAGAAAAATACAATTAGTATTAGAATAGTGCAATTTTTTGGCTATTTTTCAGGTGTTATATGATGCAAAAATATATCAAAGAAGTAACTTTGATTAAACATAAAAAAAGATGTAACCTCACAGGTTACATCTTTTTTTATACTTGTATTAGGTATTTTATCTATTAATAACGATAAGCCTCTGCTTTGAAAGGACCTTTTACAGTAACACCAATATATTCAGCTTGTTCAGTGCTTAAAGAATCTAATTCAGCACCAACTTTAGCTAAGTGTAAAGCTGCTACTTGTTCATCAAGATGTTTAGGCAATGTATAAACTTTGTTTTCGTATTTTGAGTAGTTTGCCCACAATTCTAATTGAGCTAATACTTGGTTTGTGAAAGAAGCCGACATTACAAAAGAAGGGTGTCCTGTTGCACAACCTAAGTTTACTAAACGTCCTTCTGCCAATACGATTAAATCTTTACCATCAATCGTGTACATATCCACTTGTGGTTTGATTTCAGATTTTGTATGACCATAGTTAGTATTTAACCAAGCCATGTCAATTTCTGTATCGAAGTGACCAATGTTACAAACAATAGCTTTATCTTTTAATGCTTTGAAATGTCTATCAGTAACAATTTTCAAGTTACCAGTTGCTGTTACAACAATGTCAGCTATTTTAATAGCCTCGTCCATTTTGCGAACTTCGAAACCGTCCATAACAGCTTGCAATGCACAAATTGGGTCAATTTCTGTTACAATTACTCTTGCACCAGAGCTTTTCAAAGAAGCTGCTGAACCTTTGCCCACATCACCATAACCTGCTACAACAGCTACTTTACCTGCTATCATAATGTCTGTTGCTCTGCGGATAGCATCAACACAAGACTCACGACAACCGTATTTGTTATCAAATTTAGATTTTGTTACAGAGTCGTTTACATTAATAGCTGGCAATGGCAATTTACCATTAGCTACTCTTTCATATAAACGGTGAACACCTGTAGTAGTTTCTTCAGAAATACCTCTGATACCTTTTACTAATTCAGGATATTTATCTAAGACTAAGTTTGTCAAATCACCACCGTCATCAAGAATCATATTTAACGGCTCTTGTTTTTCACCGAAAAACAAAGTTTGCTCAATACACCAATCAAATTCTTCTGCTGTTTGACCTTTCCAAGCATACACAGAGATACCTGCTGCTGCAATAGCTGCTGCTGCATGGTCTTGTGTAGAGAAGATATTACAAGAAGACCAAGTAACTTCTGCCCCTAATTCTACTAATGTTTCAATCAATACGGCTGTTTGGATAGTCATGTGCAAACAACCTGCAATTCTTGCACCTTGTAATGGCTTCGTTTTACCATATTTCTCTCTTAATGCCATTAAACCGGGCATTTCTGCCTCTGCCAAACGGATTTCTTTGCGACCCCACTCGGCTAATTTGATGTCCTTTACTTTGTAAGGCACGTATGTTGCTACCATTGTGAAATAAAAGTTTTGCTTTGCTATATTTTAGCACCACAAAGGTATGATTTTTTTTCTGTTTTCGTGCATTTAGGAAAAGTTTTTGAAATAAAAAATAGGCTAAGGATTGAATTTCTTTATTTTTGTATAAAAACCCATCTATAACACTATGAGTCGCCCTAATGATACCAAAGGACAAATTTTTGAGAAAGAACACCGCATTTTGGCAGCTTCGAAGGTCTTTTTAGAAAAAGATTTTAAAGAGTTTTCTCCCGAAGAATTACGTCAAGAGTACGAAGTGTTGTCCCAAACCTATGGCGAATTATTGGGCGAAGTGAAATTGCTTACTTCTGTAAGTGATAGGCTACAAAACCGTTTGAACAGAGCCAATGAAACCGTTGTGAAACGCAATGAAGAACTGAAAGAAACCCATGATTTGTTGAATAAAACTAAAATAGCTAAAAAAGCTACCAATGTAGTGTTAGTGGCTGCGGTGATGTTCTTTTTGGTGTCTGAATGGATGGTCGACCCGTTGGTTGTTAATTTGGGAACTTTATGGGGGCATTCTATTAGTTTGTTTCTCAAGTTTGGTTTGGCTATTTCGCTGCCCTTTGCAAAAAAAGTCTTAGAACATTTTTTATTACAAACCGCCAATCAACCTGTGCAGGATTTGACATAATTTTGCTGGGGCTTTCAAAGTTTTTCTGTAACTTTGAATATTACTTCTTGCTGCTATCAAATAATGGAAAACTTTGCATTGCGTCTTATAGCGTGGTTTCATACGAATAAAAGAGATTTGCCTTGGCGACACACCCAAGACCCTTATTTTATTTGGTTGTCTGAAATTATTTTGCAACAAACCAGAGTCAATCAAGGAATGCCCTATTACTTGAAATTTACGGCTGCTTACCCCACCGTACAAGACTTAGCCAATGCCGAAGAAAAAGACGTTTTGCGGTTGTGGCAGGGTTTGGGTTACTACTCACGTGCCAGAAATATGCACCACGCAGCCAAAGTAATTGTAACGGAACACGAGGGCAAATTTCCTGATTCCTACAAAAAACTAAAAAAACTGAAAGGTATTGGCGACTACACCGCCGCCGCCGTAGCCTCTTTTGCCTTTGGTGAAAAAGTAGCCGTAGTCGACGGCAATGTGTTTAGGGTCTTGTCAAGAGTTTTTGGGGTAGAAGAAGACATTAGCAGCACAAAAGGCAAAAAAACTTTTAGCCAATTAGCCAGCAGCTTATTGCCAGACACAGACGCAGCCACCTATAATCAAGCCATTATGGAGTTTGGGGCTTTGTACTGCAAACCAGCTTCGCCAGACTGCCCACAATGTATTTTTAAAGAAGATTGTGTGGCTTTTGCACAAAACAAACAAGCTATTTTACCTGTAAAAAACAAAAAAATAGTGGTCAAAAAACGGTATTTTTACTACTTAGTTATTGAACATGAAGGGCAACTTTTGATGAAAGAACGAGGCGAAGGAGATATTTGGCAAGGTTTATACGATTTTATTTTATTAGAGAAAGATGCAAGCCAAAAGCCTGTAAAAGAAGAAGATACAACTGTGCAACAGACTATTACAAGCCAAATTTTTCAACAAGTTTTAGACCAAACCTTTGCAGGGCTGTTTAGTGAGGTTACTTTGCCATTGAGCAATGATAGAAATATTATTTTGCAAAAAGAATCTTCTACGTATGTGCATCAACTCACACACCAAACAATTTATGTGCAGTTTTGGCACTTGCGAGCAGACAACGCAATAGCCGAAAGTATAGCCCAAGAAATAGGCTACACTTATTATACTTTTGAGCAAATACACCAAACGCCAAAGCCAATTTTGATAGACAATTTCTTGAAAGAGTATTTCCCCAACCACTTTGCCAAGAAAGAAATATAAAGTTTTTACAATATTTTTTCGAAAACCGAAGAGAAAAGTATTTTTTTTGCTCTATATGTTTTATATTAGGGTAAAATTTTATTGTTTTACCTTGATTTTCCCGATTTTTATACAATCATATAAAAATACTCGTAATAAAGGTTAAGAACAAGCACCTTATTATTTAAACAAGAGTCTGTTGTAACATAAATATTCATTTAAAATGTCAAAAGATAATCTACAAATCATGCTCGTAGATGATGACCCCACAAGCAACATCATCACTCGTAAACTTATCTTGAAGTATAATCCTAACTTTATTGTGCAAGATTATAAAAGTGCAACAGAAGCCCTCAAAGAACTTCAAGAAGGAAAATTTAAGCCCAGCCTTGTTTTTTTAGATATAAATATGCCTGATATGAACGGCTGGCAATTTTTAGAAAAATTTAGTGCTTTTAAGCAAAGTATCGTCATTTATTTGCTTACTTCTTCTGTTGATGTATTGGACATAGAAAGAGCCAAAGTAACCTCTAATTTACAAGGCTTTATTTCTAAACCACTTACACAACAAAAAATCCAACAAGTATTAGAAGATTCTTTCTAAACTATTTTTTGCAAAATGTAAATAAATATGATGCTTAGTTTGGGTTCATAAAAATTCATTACTAAGCATTTATTTTTTATACCTAAACTCTTGTGCTTCTCTATTGAAGTAAATTTTATTTTCTACAAAAGAATTGTCTTGGTACAAATATTTCCCCAAGAACTTTTGCAGCCAATAATGGCATTTTGCAGTCATTTTTTCGTACAAAGCCGTATGGTGTAACTTTTTTTGTTCTTGTGGTGCAAGAGGATATTTTTCTAAAATGGCTAATGTTTCTGCTACATAGTCTGCATAATGATTTTGCGAGGCTTGTTGGGCATTGCTCATTCTAAAAGCCCCCAATGGTGCGTACACAAAATGCAAAGGTGCATACTGAAAAAAACGTATCCACAACTCAAAATCTCCTGCATAACGGTAATCTTGGCTGATGTAGCCACCTGTCCTTTCCCATAAAGACCTTCGCCAAAAAGTAGATTCTTGTTGAATGTATGTGCCTGTAGTAAGGTGTTTTTGAAGATAAAAAAAGGACTTGTTGAGCTGTGTATAAATCAATCTTACAGTTCTATTGTTTTGGTCTATGATGCTGGGATAGCCTTGCACCCACTCTATTTGCTTGGATTGACTGAAAATTTCTGCCAATAACCATAAAGCATTAGGTTGTAGCATATCATCTGCATTGAGCCAACCCATAATTTCGCCTGTACTTCGTTCAAAACCTTTTTGTAAGGCATGATACATACCTTTGTCTGCTTGGCTTTCCCAATGCGTAAGTTGTGAGGCGTACTCTTGGATAATCTCGACAGAACCGTCTGTGCTGCCTCCGTCTATAATCATGTACTCTAAATTGGGGTAGTTTTGGCTCAAAATAGAGTGGATAGTATGCCGTAAATAAGCTGCTTGGTTGTAGCTGGGTGTAATGAGGGTAATTTTCGGGTATTGACGAAGGGACATAGTTTTATTCTATAAAATTGACTGTTACAAGTTACAATTTTTTTATTATTTTGGCTTGTTGAAATTACCGAACCTTTCATTTTAGCACGAACATTATGCCACACAATAAATTAGCCTTGCTGCGTTACAAAACTATAGACCAATGCCTCCGAAATAGGTTTCGGAAATGGACTTTAGAAGATTTGATAGCCACAGTTAGCGAGGCTCTGTATGAATACGAAGGGATTGATTCGGGGGTAAGCCTTCGCACCATACAGTTGGACATTCAAAATATGCGAAGTGATAAGTTGGGCTATAATGCTCCGATTGTAGTCATTGACAAAAAATATTATACCTATTCAGACAAAAACTACAGCATTTTGCACCGAAAATTGAGCAATCAAGACATTGACAGACTCAATGATATTGTGCAGCTTTTAGGGCAATTTAAGGGCTTTAATTACTTTGAAGATTTGGAGGGCATGATTGGAAAATTGGAGGCGAAAATTTACCAACAAAAATCACAAAATACCACACACATAGATTTTGAAAAAAACGAACAACTGAGAGGGCTACATTGGATTGGCGGTTTACTGAAAAGCATCAAAGAGGAACAACATTTGAAAATTACCTACCAATCTTTCAAAGCTCATCAGGCTTCTGTCTTGTCTGTGAACCCGTATTTGTTAAAAGAATATCGCAATCGGTGGTTTTTGTTGTGCCAAAAAGAAAAGGCAAAAGATGTATTGATTTTAGCTTTAGACCGTATTCAGGCAGTAGAAATTGATGAAAATACAAGTTTTTCACCAGCTACTTTTGATATTGCTACGTTTTTCAATGATGCGATTGGTGTTACTAAAACATTAGAACAAGACGCATACGAAGTTGTGCTGAAAATTAATCCTAAAAATGCTCCTTACGTACTAACCAAACCTCTGCACCCTTCGCAAAAAGTAATTGAAACCTCCGAAAACTATTTGATTGTAGCTATTCAGGTTGTTCTCAATTATGAATTAGAAAGAGAAATTTTAGGTTTTGGAGAGTCTATAGAGGTACTTAGCCCTCGTATGCTGCAACGAAACATCAAAAAACGGTTGGAAAAAGCTGCTGCGTTGTACCACAAAGACGCATAGCTTTTTGTACCTTTGGGCAGTTTTTTTGAACCTGCCTATCTGTGAGCTTCCTACGTACCATTATTTTTCTAAAAGATATTTTACTTTTAGCCCTAACAGCCTTTGGAGGACCACAGGCACACATTGGCTTGTTCATTAAATTGTTGGTAGAGAAAAGGCGGTATCTTACAGAGGCAGAGCTATTAGAACTCAATGCTTTGTGCCAAATACTCCCCGGTCCTTCATCTACACAAACCCTCATTGCGATTGGCTACAAAAGAGGCGGATTTTGGTTGGCTTTTGCTACTTTATTAGTCTGGATTTTCCCTGCTGTTACTATCATGATTTTCTTGGCATTGGGAACGGAGTATATGCCCTCTAACTTTGCCAAATTTATTCCTGCTATGGCAGTGGGTTTTGTGGCTTCGGCAGCCCTGCAAATTATTCCCAAAGTAGTACAGACCAAAATGGCTTGGGTGCTAATGAGCATTACGGCTGTGGTGGCGTGTGCTATTCGTTCTCCTTGGGAGTTGCCTTTTATTGTACTGCTAAGTGGTTTGATAGCCTCTTTTAAGTTTTACAAACAAGAAAAAATAGAAAATTCACAGCCTTTTACGATTAAGTGGCGTTATTTGGTCATTTTTGGAGTTATTTTTATTGGTACGGCTATTTTAGGCGGTATTACCAGAGAATTGCCTATTCGTTTGTTCGAAAATTTTTATCGCAATGGTACATTGATTTTTGGAGGTGGGCAAGTCCTTGTGCCTGTGCTTTATACAGAGTTTGTAGCTTTTAAACATTACTTGACAGCCCAAGAATTTGCTTACGGTTATGCGGCAGTACAAGCCTTGCCCGGTCCCGTTTTTTCTTTTGCTGCCTATTTGGGCGGAATGTCTATGCGTAATTTTGGTACGATGGGCATTGTGGCAGGCGGAGTTATTGCTGCTATTGCTATCAATTTGCCCGGTATGTTGTTGATATTTTTTACCCTCAATTTTTGGCAATCTTTGAAACAATACAGACCTATTCGGGCATCTTTGGAGGGCATCAATGCGGCGGGTGCAGGTTTGGTGGTAGCTGCTGCCTACTTGTTGTTTGTACCTCTTAAAGTAGATTTTATGCACCTACAAACCGTAGATGCTATCAACTTTGCGGTTATGCTAAGCACTTTTATTTTGTTACATTTTACTAAAATTCCACACCCTTTGGTGGTGGTGTTCTGGATTTTGTTGGGGTTGTTGTTTTAAGTATGCTATTTTTCTTGCTAATAAGTGCAGTATTTGTTGCAGAAACAATAATTTAATCGTATTCCAATGATAATATGATTAAATTATGAAATTCCTTTTTTCCTCCATTTTACTATAGTGTCGTGCTATAAATTGTTATAGAAACCAAGTTTGGGGTGTTTGAAAAAGTTAGGGATTAAGTCCTGTTTCTTTTTCATTTCCCCCATACTTTTATCAATTTCTTCATGGAGTTCTTTGCTA
>CANGYA010000223.1 GCA_947457925.1 Cytophagales bacterium
CCTTTCATGTATTGCAAGACCGAAATAGGATTGTTACTTTCTACACAAATTCCATCTGCCAAAGTGCTATTAGAAGGGTTGGCATCAATAGATACAGATTCATTTGCATTTAAACTAACATTCGTAAGAGCTGTTCCATTGTCTATAACTATAGTCGTATTGTCTTGAGCAGCTACAATACGGTACATATATCCTTGCGATTGTTCTGCCCCTGTTGCTGTGGCAGAACCTCTTAGTGGAGTAAGTAAATATTTTGTTCCCCATGTACTTATAGGGTATTGTTGTTCGTACATGTGTTGGTAAGAGCTACCTATGTTATTACAACCTGCACTGCCTTGACTCAAACCCGCAAAAACTGCAAAGGGTTTACAAGTACCCGTAGGTTTGATGCGTGTACCTACTACATCTCCCATAACTGTTCCTGTGTTAGTTGCTCTATACACAATACTCTCGCCACTTTGCAACGTAACAGTAAAAGGTGTATTAGGCGTGTTGCTACCTAATGAGGCAGGGGAATTAATTTCAATCGTCGTATTGTCTTCAATAGCTACGATTCTGAAAATAGAAAAAGTAGAATTTGCAGGCGAAACACCTCTTGGGTTGGTAATAGGCGTATTCAAGATGTATTCTGTATTACTACCTAAGGCTGTTTTAGGTACTACAATAGAGGCTTCTGTATAGTTATTTTGTTGGTTAGAGGCTACTACACTAATGTCATTGGTCAGGGATTCTACTAAGATACCGTTGGGCTGCACTGTACCATAAGTTGTAGTTGTTCCTGCACCTACCAGAGCAGTAGGTAATCCAGCATAAATAATGGTGTTATTAGCTGGAACATTCAAGGTTGCAGGAATAAAACTTGGACTTTTAGGAACAGAAATGCGTACTGTAGCTCCTAATCGTGAAGAAATGATAATTTGGGGTGTAGAATTAGTAGCTATCATTGGCAAAAAACCTACCCAAAACTCTTTCCCTTCTGTAGAAGGTGGGGCTTGGGCTTGGGCAAAAAACACTACAAAATAAGCAAAAAAGATAAAGAAAAAATTTTTCATACGGCAAGCATACAAAGAAGGTGATAGAGGCAATAAGTAGAGTGAGTGGGTGCGTAATTGTTTTGCTCAAAAATTGTTGCTTTTACAATCAATCATTGAAGTTGTGATAGGCAAAGATAAGCTATTTTGTGCCAAAAAGATGATTTGATAAGCTATTTAACATGATATAGCAATAGCAAGCCCTAATAATTTTTTAAATTATTAGGGCTTCTTACCAAAAGATAAATAGCGTTGAACAACATTACTCTTACAGTTTTACCCCAATCACCATAATATCATCTAATTGTGGTTCTCCTGCCATCCATTCGTGAAGGGTGAGGGCTAAGTGTTCTTGCTGCATTTCTGGGTACAAATGGTGCAAAGACAACAACAAAGATTTAAAGTTTTTGGTCATGTACTTGCGGTGGCTGATACCACCAATTTGGTCTGCATACCCATCTGAAAACAAATACAACATCGTAGGTGAAGTAAGATGTATAATATGTTTGTCAAATTTTTGGGGACTACGCAAAGAATTACCCCCAATACCAATCTTATTCGCCTTAATTTCGTTGAGTTGGTTATTTTGTATGTAATAAATAGAGTTCATAGCCCCTGCATATTCTACTTGGCGTTGGGGCAAATCTATTTTACAAATAGCTATGTCCATGCCATCACGTACTTCGGTTACAGACTGTTGTAATACTCTTGTAATTTCAGTTTGCATTTTATCTAAAATCAATTCTGGCGAGTCAATATCCATTAAATAAACAATTTCATTCAATAAATTGACCCCAATCATGCTCATCAAAGCCCCCGGTACACCATGCCCCGTACAGTCCACTGCTGCAATCAAGCATTGATTATTAGGCAACTCCCCAAACCAATAAAAATCTCCTGATACAATATCTCTGGGTTTGTAGAAAATAAAAAAGTCTTTTAGCACCTTGCTAATGTCTTCATGCAAAGGCAAAATAGCTGCTTGTATGCGTCTGGCATACGTAATACTTGCTACAATATTGTCATTTTTCTTTGTGAGTTCATTTTTTTGTTTTTCTACAAACTCTACGGTAGTGTACAATTCTTCGTTGGTTTGGTTAAGTTCCTCTATCATAGTTTGTAACTCCTCTGTCCGTTCTGCTACCTTAAATTCCAAGTTAGCATTCATTTCTTTCAATTCATTTTGAACGGTATAAATTCGTTCTGTCATATCATTGAACGAATGCCCTAACTCTCCAATTTCGTTAGTCGCATCAATAGCTGCTCGTTGGGTAAGGTCGCCTGCTGCTATTTTCTTCGTTACTTCGTTCAGTTTGCGAATAGGTTTTGTAAATAATTTGGCAATGTTAAAGGCTGCAAATACAAACAGAAGTAAAGTACAACCCACAATCATCAACAAAATATTGCGTAGCCGTTGGATAGGGGCAAAAGCCTCTGCTACATCTTCTTTGATGACCAAGCCACTTCGCAAGGCAGGTATGTAGTGCCAATGGGCAAAAACATCACGACCTGCATAATCTTTTACCAGACCATAGCCTGTTTCGGCTGCTAAGGCTTTCTTGATGCCTTCAGACTTATTGGCAGACATATCTATTCTATTGGTAGCCTCCGTAATACTATTTCGGCGGTTAGGCAATACAAAAATAGGCTCATTTTCTACTGTAGAAACTAACAGAATTTCCCCGGTTTCGCCCATACCAACATAGTTTTGTGTAACTTTTTTGAGCTTTTCAATATTGATACTTGCTACCAAAATGCCTATGGGTTGCTGGGCGTTATTGCGAATGGGGGCAGCCACAAATGCTGTCAGTTGGCGGTTGCTGTGGGGCATGTACGTAAAATCTGAAAAGTCGGGCTGCAAAATCGTATTAGCACGTTTGAAAGTGCGGGATAGTTCTGTATTTTGTAAATTACCTGTAGCCAAATTTTCTCCTTTAGGCAATTTGGGTTCGGTAGAAAGGCAAATAGTACCTGTCGGGTCTATCAATACTATTGAATTAAATCCAAAAACTTCTTGGTACTTTTCAAAAGTAACTTGCTGATTATCTATTAATTGACGCAACGCCAAAGTGTCTTTAGTGCCTACTAACTGTTGAGTCAATGTAGCTACTTCAGGCGTAGAAGCAAAGGCATTGATATTATAGAGTTGTGTATTCACATACTCATTCATATTTTGGATTTGGTACGTGGCTATAGCCCGCAACTTCTCGGTAAGTTCCGTTTCTAAGGTTTCTTTGGAATTATGATAGCTGATATATACCAATAGGCTTTCTACAGGAAACTCTATCACAAGTAACCACATTAACAACTGCCATGCTATTTTGGATTGTAGAAATTTCATAAACGAACTCAAAATTATTGCTATCAAAAGATTTGTCGAACCTATAAGGCTTTAAAAAAACTTATAGGTTTACACATATAATAAAAAAATCACATACAAAATACCTCAACTACTCTCGCAACTTCGCCCAATTACCGTCCCAACAGTTGTATAAATCTTGTAGGAATTTATCCCAAACGGCTTGTTTACGGCTCAAAGGGTAGGGGATAGGCTGCACAGGTTTTTCAGAACTCCAAACCACTTCTACATCTCCATAGCCCCTAAACCTACCAATCCGCACCGTTTTCCAAGTGTGTTGGGTAGCCCCGTCTATATACACCAAACCTTCGGGGGCATTAAAACTCTGGTTCGGTAAATGTTTACGGACTTCGTGTACGTTGTCTGTACCTGCCTCTTTTACCGCCTGCGACCACAAATAAACACTAATATAACCTGCCTCTATGGGGTCGTCTGTAACCACATCTATTCCGTATTTTTTCTTGTAATTTTCTACAAAAGTTTTGTTTTCTGGGGTGTCAATAGACTGAAAATAATTCCAAGCCGTATAGTCGCCTTTCATTTGTTCTATGTCCATACTTCTTAGCTCGTCTTCGGCTACGCTGAACGAAAACGTAGGGATTTTGTCGGGTGTAATGCCCGCAGCCCGCAGTTCTTTGAAAAACGCCAAATTTGAATCGCCATTGATATTGTTAAAAATCACATCTGGTTTTGCAGCTATGATTTTTTCTACCAAAGGTTTTACGTTTGTACTGCCTAATAACACAAATTCATCTCCAAGCACTTCACCGCCCAACTCTTTTACCATGTCTTTGATAATTGCCGAAGCTGTACGTGGAAATACATAGTCCGAACCTACAATAAAAAATTTCTTGCCGATATTGTCAAAAGCCCACTTAGTAGCAGGTTGGATTTGTTGGTTGGGGGCTGCCCCTGTATAAACGATATTTGGCGACTGTTCCAGCCCTTCGTACTGAATAGGATAAAACAACAAATGATTATTCTTTTCAAAGACAGGTTTCACTGTTTTTCGGCTGGCAGAAGTCCAACAGCCAAAAATTACACTTACTTTTTCTTGGTTAATCAGCCTATCGGCTTCGGCAGCAAATACACCCCAATCCGATTTGCCATCTACCACAATCGGCTTAATTTTTTTGCCTAATAAACCACCTTTTGCATTGATTTCGTCTATAGCCATCAGGGTTGCATTGGCTACAGCTTTTTCGCTAATAGCCATAGTGCCTGAAAGAGAATGTAGTACGCCCACTTTTATCTCGTCTGGTTCGGTTTGGCAAGCCCACAAAAGGCTACACAATAGCAGCAAATAATATTTTTTAAAGAAAACAAGCATAAGTTTAGTCAAATTCTGAAAGTAAACTGTAGCTACGGACTTTAGTCCGTAGTATTTCTACGGACTAAAGTCCGTAGCTACAGAAAGTTGTTAAAAGACAAAAATCTGAAACTGTAACCATATTTCACTACGGCTGGCGGTTTCGGCATTCGTACCATTCAAATTAGTACGTCCATAGCTTACATTTTCGTACAGTAGTTTTACGTTGGCATTGTAGCCCGCAAAAAAGTAGTTGATACCTATGCCCATTCTTCTATTGTTGTTGAGGGTATTAAAAACTTCGGTATTCAGCCCTCTACTTTGTAGCAAAGTTGCATCAATATTTTGTGCTTCGTACTTAAGGTAAGGTTGTAATTTGGCTTTTTTGAAATAATAACCCAATTCTAAAAACTGAATAGTTTGGGTTGGAATACGCACCGATAAGGCTTGTTGGTTTGGATTGTCGCCACCGTTGATGTATGTAAAAGCAGTGTTAGCCGTCAAAGAACCTGCCGAACCCAACGGTATATCTAAAAACGCATCTACCGCCAAGTTTTGATAACGGTCTTGAAAGTCCACCCCACCACCTACAGCAAAAATCTTTCCTTTGCCCAAAGTCGTACCTGTGTAATATAAATCTTGTTCTTTGTCAAAAAAATTGTAGTTCAATCTACCTATATAACGCAATGTACCTAAGGCATCTATGTTTCTTCCTGCAAACATACCGACTCTGTATTCCAATCTTTCATTTGCCAAAAAGCCTCGTACATTTACACCAACATCTCTACCAAAATTATTTTGTAAGGCACTTGTTTCAAATAAATTATAGGGATATTGAAAATAACCAAAATCTAAGCCCATCAAAGAAGCTGCCCCTTGCAAGGCATTTCGCGTATTGCCGACCAACATTAGCCCTGCAATGACTCCTATTTTTTTGCTAAAGGTATGTTCTATTTGGGCATCTAAGATGATAGGATTGACTTGCATAGTCTTTGAGCCTGTGGTGCTGGTAAATCCTATGGGTGTGGCAATGTCTGTTTCCATGAAAAAACTCGTCTTTTTAGTCAAATTCCCGCCTACCAATATCCTTGCTCGGTAAATGTTCATTTGTCTGCCCCAACGGTTATTGAAATTGGGATTGGCATTTTGGGCTGCTGTCAAAGGAAATTCTCGTAAAACACCTACGGCTTGTAACAGTGTACCAATTTGAATAGAGGGTTTGAAGTCTGTACTGTCTTTGGTTTGTAAGACAATTTGCGGGGCTGTCCATGTAGCTGCGGGGAAGTGCCTAAGATATGTTTTGTCCATTTGGGCAAAAGTATTTTGGCACAAAAGAAAAAATAGTAAAAAAGCAAAAATACTTACAGGCGTTGTCTTCATATCTACTCGTAATTTTTTGTTAATTTTAGTAGAAAAAAAACAGATTTCCTAATGTTTTAAATAGTTAAATAGTTCTTTTTAAGACAATGGTTTTCTTCACAGTCGTTTCATTTCGTTTCACTGTAATCGTAATTTTTTTGCCTTGTTTACTGTTAAACAGCGTAACAATTTCGTCTAAACTCAAATCTGCTACACTCGTGCCATTGATATAGAGTAGTTGGTCATTAGGCTGGAGTCCTACTTCTTTGGCAGGTGAATTTTCGGCTATGTCTGATATGATATAACAAGGTAAATTAGGATAAGGTGTATAAACATCTATGCCACTCATATTGTAGTTGAAGGGTTCATCAAACTTTTTGTTAGGGCTTAACCACATTTTTTGTTGTGCATAGTCTAAATATACATGAAATCTTCGTAAAATATCCGAACCCAAACTGCCGTTGCGTTGGGCAAGCCCTGCTACGTTGCGTGTATAAACACTGTCGGGATAAGAGGCAGTAAGGTCTTTGAGGTCGTAATTGGCTATGTGTAACTGTTGGACTCTACCTATTTTCCCCCGAATATCGCCACTCATGCCTTTGCCTAAATAACTATCAATGGTTTTTTCAGGTAATTTAATGGCTGTAGAAGATAGCATATCCAATGATAAAGAATGACTTGCTCCTGTGTCCACTACCAATTTGAGGGCTACTTGGCTGCTGTCGGCTTGTGTAAGGCGGACTTGGATATACGGTTTGCCACTTTCTAAGGCAAAAGGCAAGGCTGTTCCTTTTAATTTTTTGTGTTTAAACTTCTTACGGTTGTGCAGTTTGAGCCAACGGTTGTCATAATCTATTTCTACGATACAATCTTTGAAAAAGTCATAACCAATTAATCCATGTACTTTCATGCCTAATTTGGTGGACAAAGAAAATATATCACTTTCCAAGACATACATTTCTATATTTTTGCCTATGTAGGCATCCGAAAAGTTAAAAGTATTGCCATAACTCTGCCATGCCGTAAGAGCTTCGCCATCTCCCCAGCCCTGAATCGTTACTTTTTTGACAGTGTGCAAAGAAAGTGAATCACTTTCGCCCAAACTCGTGAGCAAAGCTGTTTTAATGCCTGTATCTAAAATAAAATGCAGGGTATCCGAACCATTGACAAAAACGGGCAGTATAATCAGGTTATTCACCAACTTAAAGGGCAAGGTAACGGCTTTGCGGTCTTTTACAAATGTAAAGCCTTTCTCAAACACTTGTGCAGAGGCAAAATGCCCTAACAATAAGCTCAACAAGAGGTAACAACAGTAGCTATACATAAGATTTTAGGCGCATGTTCTTACCTAAATTTACGAAATGAATACTAAAAAAGTACGAATTTTAATGGTTTTTTAACGGAATTTAACGGGAGATTAAAAAATAGTATTGAGCTTTAAAACCCTATAAAGATTTTAGTGTCGTGCTATGAATTGTTATACGTAGTGTTCAACAATCCCTATAAAGATGTGATACCTTTGTTGGGTAAATACTTTTTTGCTTTTACTAGCAAAATATTACATTTACAAAGAAGGTAGTCATCCTATCAAGATGTAGGTATTTAATACCGTAGATGACGTTTTTGGAAACTGCCTTTTTGTTTTCTATGTTA
>CANGYA010000224.1 GCA_947457925.1 Cytophagales bacterium
CCTTTTGAGATTTTGGTAGATTATGTTTTGTGGTTAAAGGCAAATGCAAGTCCGCAAGTTTTTAGAGTTATAGAACATAATGCAAGCCTTGCCCATAAGTTTGAGGAACTGTTGGATATGATGGTTTTTGAGTTGTATTTTTCGGAGGAAATGAAAGCAGCCAATACAGACATTTTACAGTTTGTTACCACAGCCAATTTTCCGCCTTTGTCTGATGACCAAACTAATGAAGAAAAAGCAACACAAATAGGGAAAGTTTGGGCTTGGCTGTCTGAATATGAAAACGAAATTCGCAATCGTATGATTTTGGCAAATATGCACAACAAAACATTACAACTTATTAACAGTAAGTAATCACCTTTTTTCAGAATATGGCAAAAATACAGACTATTCATATCAACGATTTTAAATTTTTTGGCAACAGTGAACCTATCCAGATTGAAGGCAAGCACGTTTTGCTTTATGGCGAAAATGGTAGTGGCAAAAGTTCTATTTATTGGGCTTTATACACCTTGTTAGAAAGTGCGAATAAGACTGACACCGACATCAAAGCCTATTTTACCAAAGGTGGCACTAAGAGTTTGGTGAATTTGTATGCCCCAGACAACAGCCGTTCTTTTGTAAAAATAACTTTGGATAATGGAACAAACTATGAAATTTCTGCCACAGCTACTAATATTAATGCCAACCCAACTGCCAAAAACAGTAGTAATGCTTCGGATTTTATTACCTACAGGTTTTTGTTCAATTTGCATAATTTCAGACAAGGCGAGGACATTAATTTGTTTCCTCTGTTCTTGAAGGATATAATGAAATACGTTGCTGTTAGTGGAAAAAGTGAGGAGAGTTTGGAAGCACAATATTTGGCACTAACAAAAATGCGAAAACAAGGTACATATCAGGCACGCAAAACAACTTTTGCCACACAGTTTGATGTTTTCTTGACAAATATTAACCTCAAAGCCAATGCTCTTTTGAAAGAATTGGGTTATGACCTTACGTTTAGTTTGAAAGACAATCTTTCTACTTTCGACGATTACAAAAACAGTACGCCCCAATTATCTTTTAAGTTGATAGACTATTACGGTCAGTCGGGTAGTCAAATTCTTAAACCGCAGTCTTTTCTGAACGAAGCCAAATGGAGTGCTATTGCCTTGTCTATTCGTTTGGCAGTGTTGGAGTTGCGTCTGCAAACCGCCGACCTCAAAATTTTGGTGCTTGATGACTTAATGTTAAGTTTGGATATGAGTAATCGGGAGAAAGTCCTACAGTTGATTTTTGGGAAGTACCTGAATAGGTATCAGGTGTTTATTTTTACGCATGATAGGGTGTTGTTTGAGCATAGCAAAAATTATATTGAAGACACTTTTGGAGAAACCCCAAATGAATGGGGACAACATTTTAAAATATTTGAGATGTATATTGATGATTTGAATGTATCACAAGAAAGACCTAAAATATTACCTTATCAAACATCTATTCAAAAAGCATGGAAATATTACCATGAAAAAGACTACACAGTTTGTGGTAATAGTTTAAGAATAGCTTTGGAGGAGTTTTTTATCAAATTTATACCTAAAAAATACCGTAAAATAGAAGATGATAAAAGTACACTGAATTACCTTTTGGTGTGTGCAAGAGAATATTTTGGTATAATAGGTTTTGATAAATCGGCTTTAGATGTTTTAGACCGTTATAAAAAAAGGTCTTTAAATCCTGCCTCACACTATAATCCTAACACCAACTACTTTAAAAGTGAATTACGAGAAACTTTGGAGATTTATGATACATTACAAAAGCTGAAAAACGAAATAATTATCAATAAAGATAGTTATTTACAGTTTTCTATTAAAACTACTTGTGGTAAGGAGTATCTATACGAAGTAGAAATAGCTGATGATATTAGATTATATCATAATGGTACTTCCAATTCAGTGAGTTTTTTCTTACCCAATGATACCTACCAATATACAGTAAAAAAATGTACTTTTTTTGACAATGGTAATACACCTATTTTATCAACATACAATACCAAAATAAATAACAAAACACTTTTGGCATTATATAACGAAACTAAAAATTTTGTTATTCGCAAATACGGTGTTAGTGTGATTGAAGAAACAGATATGTATGAAGTATTTACAGATTTACAAGGTAATAGCCTGAATAGTTTGAAAAAGTATTAACAGTGTGAAATGAATTGCTTGTTACGATTACAAACAACTTTTTTCGTATAAAATAGCTGCCTTTTAAGTAAAATCTCCACGCATCACCAGCCTTTGTGATGCGTTTTTTGTGGGGTAGATTAGGGAGCATACAACCTACGTCCTACAAACAATAGCTACCAAGTATAGATTTTAGGCGTTTTTGTTGCAAAAGTGTAGATTTTACGTTTACTTAATTTGGAATTATTCTTATTGTAATTGACGAAAACTCGTATATTATTCAACTTAAGTAAGAGTAACTAATTAATTGATAATATTGTACCACAGACTTTAGTCTGTGAGTCTTTGATTATCAAGAGATTACAGACTAAAGTCTGTGGTACATTTATTTTTTCCAATTACTTACCTAAATTATTTATGTACCAACCCTTACCAAATTGCTATGTCGACAGATAACATCTTTCTATTTTTCAAAACCAAGTTTCCCTTTAAAACAGATGGATTGTTAGATTTTATTGCGTCTTTTCAGCCCAAAACATATCCCAAAGGTAGTATCATCTTGCAAGCCAATGATGTAGAAACTAACTTACGTTTTTTAGATGAAGGCATCATCAGAGAGTTTTATGCCTATAAAGACAAAGAACGTAATTTAACATTTTACACAACGCCTGATTTTGTTACAGATTTTAATGCCTTGGCACAAAGAGTTCCTACTAAAAAGTACCAAGAATGTCTAACCGATACAACTTTACGTATCTTGCCCAAAGAGAAATTTGAGTTTTTTTTACAGCATTATCCTTGTGGGAAGATTTTTATTGAAACCATTTTTAAGCAACTCATGGCTCAAAAAGAGCAAGAGGAATTTAAAAACTACTGTCTTTCGCCAGACGAACTTTATTTGGATTTATTGGCAACAAAACCCGACTGGCTGCAACAAATACCACAATACCATGTAGCTTCCTACTTAGGAATTACCCCCGAAACTCTTAGTCGCATACGTAAACGCATCACTTCTTGACGCAAATCAATGACTTTCTGTAGAGCTGTACCGACCTTTGCAATATTCCACTAAAATTTTGTTGCATTATGAAAGTACATCAAATAAGAAATGCTACCATGCTCATAGAGGCGGGCAATCAGGCTATACTCATAGACCCCATGTTAGGGGCAAAAGGCTCATCTGCACCACCGTTTACGTTGTTTAGGTTCAAGCCTCGCCGAAATCCTATCGTACATCTGCCCACTAATGCCACGCAATTAGTCGCAAAAACAACGCATTGCCTTATCACGCACCTGCACCCCGACCATTTGGACAAAGCAGGTGAGGACTTTTTACGATTAAGAAATATTCCAATTACTTGTAGTATCAAAGATGAAAAAGCACTCAAATCAAGAGGCTTGAATGTAGTACAAAGCATTGATTATTGGCGTACAACAGACTTTTTGGACGGAAAAATTACGGGGATTCCTGCGGTGCATGGTTATGGTTTTGTGGCTGTACCTATGGGCAATGTCATGGGCTACCACATTGCTTTGCCCAACGAAAAGACGATTTATATTAGCTCTGACACCATTTATACGCCAGACGTACACAAGGTATTGACAGAATGGAAGCCAGATTTGGCGGTAGTGGCAGCAGGCTCTGCACAATTAGATATTTTCCAGCCTTTATTGATGAACATGGAGGATATATTGAAGTTTATGAAAAATGCCCCTCATAAAGTCTTGGCAAATCACTTGGAGGCTGTTAATCATTGCCCCACTACCCGAACAGCATTACGGCAAGCAGTAACGCAGCACCATCTTACTACAAAGGTGCTGATTCCAGAAGATGGGGAGAGTATAGTTTTGTAGGGCTGTTTTGTTTATTTAGGAGTAACTAATTAATTGACAATATTGTAGCATAGACTTTAGTCTGTGAAGATTTGATTATCAAAAGATTACAAACTAAAGTCTGTGTTTATCATAAAGGTAATGTTGCCGAAACTCACTGAAGATGCTTAATTCCAAGCAAGAGAGGGAGTTATGATTGCTTATTTGTCAATAACTGTTTCAGAAACGTAACTTCTTCCGAAAGTTGAGCTATGCGTAGGTCTTTTTCGGTAAGGAGTTTTTCGTATAAATACCTATAATAAATCGAAAAAATATTGTAAGTAAAGTTTTTTTATGAAATATTAGAATAATATGTTTTTTAACTTATTTTTGAAAAATTAATCATTCGTTGAGTGCAAATAGGTTGCACAGATGGAGAATAGTTTTGTCAAAAACTTGTAAAAATATACCCAAACCCTCTATTAGCCATGACTATCCCAAGTACAATGCACTTTAATATCAATGAGGATTTTGAACCCTCTTTGCAAACTAAGAAGTTTTGTTTGTATGCCTCGAAAACGAAAGAAGAAATTATTACAGGGGAAAAGAAACTTTATGGACTCTTTCGTGACGATAACTATTGGTGGCATGTATTCTTTTTTTGTGTTATTCTAATATTTGAAGGTGTAGCTACTTATTTCTGCTATGAACAAGGTGTAGCTATAGCTACTATTTTATTTACTATTGTCATAGACCTTGCTATTGCTATTATAGCTCACTTCTTTCAAAAAGATATTTGTGAGTTATCTAATCGTCTGCGAGCAGCACATGACAAAGATAACCCGAAAGAAATAGAAGGACGTTTACAAAATCAGAAAATGTGGCAAAGAGTATGTTACGCTATTATTATGGTTTCTGCATTTTTTAAAGTATATTGGTATTTAGAAGCTGTTTCATTCATATTAGATGCAAATGCTATCTTGATTATTGTCATGTACACTTTAGGAGGAGTTCTTCATATTACAAGCACAGGATATGCACTCTTTATGACACGATATATACTTATGTGGAGGAGTGATTATAAAAAATACATCAACTCCCATAAAAAAGTAAATGCTTTTGATGTAAATACGCCTTACAAACAGTACATAGAAACAGCCTTAACTTTAGTGAAGTGTGAAGGCAAAACCTATAAACTTTCTTACATAGATAAACCCGAAGAAGGAGAGAAACAAGGTTATTATATTATTTGTAATGGTGTATTATTAGATACAGATTTGCGTGATATAGTACAACGACAGACTGAAGAAGCTCGAAAAACTGTGTTGAAAGCAGGTATAGCTTGCCAATTAAACATCTTGTACTCGGCTCCCAATAAAAAGGCAGCAAATACACATTAGAAAGAACATATAACCACTGTAGTTATCATAGAATAGTTTTATTTTAACTACAGTTTACACAAATAATACTATTTACATAGTATTATAATTATGAATAGCACATCAATATACTCTTTATTAATTAATATAAGCCTAAACGCAATAGTATGAAAAATATTTACTTGTTACTTCTTGTTTCTTTGGTTTTCTTGATGACAAGTTGTCCAAATACACCTAATGATACTTACAAAATTACATTAGTGGTAGGTGAATCACAAGGTAGTAGTCCTACTGATTTATTACCACAAGAATTTATAGATATAGTTCAACCCATAGAGGTAAGTGGAAAAATATTATTTTGTGAGGAGCTAAAAATCAAAAGATTAGGTTTTGAAAAACCATTGGAAGTAGATTTAAAACCTGACTGTTTAGGTTGTGATAAGAGCAAACCTATTACTTGGCAAAATAAATTGAAGAAAACTCTTGAACAAGCATTAGGAGAACAGTTTATAGCACCACAACCAAACAACTTTGATTATTCAAAAGAATTGGAGGCGTTTAAACAATCAAACAAAAATATAACATTGTATTATACCAATAAAGGAAATTCTTATGACTTTAATGGTATAAATGTGATAAGTTCATTAAATGATTTAAGAAACAAAATATACACAGAGTTAAAAAATAATAAAGGAAAGTCCCTTACAGTGGTCTTAAATCCTATTATAAATAGTGATATTCCTAATGATAGTAGTACACTAGTGATTATTCAAGACACTACTATTAATGATAAAATCCCAGCTAATCTATCCTTTTGTTTAGACAAGCAAGCATTAGCCGAAGATGTAAAAGCCAAAATCAAAAGACTGGGTACATATATCGAAATAATTGCTACTCAGGATAAGCCCGAATCTGATAGAGAAGGAGCTAAGAAACTGGCTTTAGCCTTATTTGGTAATCCAAACCAGTGTACTATTCAAACAAAAACAGACAAGATAAATACCTACACTGCAACTCAATACTTTGATATGTTATTTATACTACCTTACAGGAAAGTGGTTATAGAGTGGTATAACGTACTTTTTACAGAGGAATTGCAATTAGGTAATGATGGAAACTATCATGGGACAGCCATTATCACACAAAAGTTTGTAGGCTTTAAAGGAGATACTCAAATCCCTCATACCCTTACTATTAATAAAAAAATAGATGTAGTAGTAGAGGTTATCAAGTCCCCCAATCCTCAGCAAACTGTTCAATGCCAAATTAGATTTTGTGATATGGTAATTAATGAAAAATAGGCATTGAGGTAAAAATCAATTAATTAATTAAAAAAATATGAAAAATTATATAATTATTTGTGTGGTGTTTTTTTTTCAATTCTTATTGCCTCTCTCACTCATAGCCCAAACCTTAGAAGATGAACTACGCATTAAGGAGGTAAAAACTGTTGCTGAATTTATGCGGCGATTTAACAACAAGAATATTTTTCAGGGCTATATGAGTATGCAGGGAGATTCGGTGCAGCTAAAAAAATTGTTAGCAACTATTTATGGTAAACCAAACCCAAATCGTCAAGAGGTGTTAGCTACTGTTTTCTGCCGAGATAGCTTGGTTAAAATGAACCACAATTTATTGAGGGATTTTTTGGGGCAAGTAACTAATTCGTTAAGTCCTATAAATTTATCTCTTTCAGATAATAACTGGTACGCAGAACTTACCTGTAGGATATTATATAAGGGTAAAGAGGCTACATTACTACTCACCATGCGAAGAGAAATAGACAACCCAACTACCCAAGCTGCTTCTTGGGTGGCTGTAGGGTGCTATTCTTACTTATTTAGTGTAAAACCCCAAAAACCATCTTACAAAGGAGTAAATCCTGCCTCTAATGAAACTAACTTTTTAGCTCTTACTCCCATTTTCAGAGATAAGGACAATACCGAAAATCTGACTTCTAAGAATTTTGTTTACAGCAACTTAAGCACCTTACTATATGCTGTAAAAAATGGAGATGTGGAGTTCAAGGAAGTGCGGAAAATTCGGTATCACTTTTTACAAGTTCCTAATTGGGTATTTGTAGTAGAAAACTATGCAAGAAATACAACTAATTCGGGCTGGTTGATTTCTACACTTGAAAAAAAGTCTGAGGCTGAGAAGGTGATTTACAAACAAAAAAAATTATTTATAGAAAGTAATTAAAAAAATGAAAAAAAATATTTTTATATTTTTTACTTTATTACTGCTATTTCTTGTCTGTTTCCAACTCTACGGACAAGAAGAGTTGGTGTATGAAAGTGATGTGGAATTAATTCAAAAGGAAGTTCAACAAACTCTTAATCGAATGAAAA
>CANGYA010000225.1 GCA_947457925.1 Cytophagales bacterium
ATTTTTTTCAAAGAAATAAGTTTGATTGTCTTCAAGAAGCTCTATAAAGATGACATCTTTTAGAAAGATGTCATCTTTATAGAGCTTCTTGAAGACTACGTATAACAATTCATAGCACGACACTAGAAAAGATTACAACTTTTTTACCAAAAAAATATTATTTGTTATGCACTACCCACTTTTTAAGGATTTATATAAATGGCGGTTTTTCTTCAATATCTACGGCTACTTCACTAATTCGTCTGCCGTCTATATCCTTGCTTACTTGAGCTTCTCTAAGTTGGCGTTGCTGTTCTTGGAATCTTCGCATATAGTAATTAAACAAAGGGTAGGCTAATACAGAAGCTAACAGAAGTCCTGTGCCTAAATAAAAACCTGCGTTGAGGTGTTGTCCGTTACCTTTCATCACAAGGTCGAAAATAATGCCGTAAATAGGCGAAAGATTAGCCACCAAAGCCACCACAAAAGGCGGAATGGTACGCATACACCGTACCATGACCGAATAGGCATAGATAGAAAGCACAAACGCCAAACCGAAAATAAAGCCCAAATCTGGAAGGGTTACGTTGCCTAATTGTAGTCCGTTTTTGCTGAAATAATATTGGTAAATAGGTAAAAACAAGGTTGTGCCTACCCAAGCCCCCATCATTTGATAGAAAGTAACCACAAAAGGGCTATGTTTAAGGGCTAATTTAGAAGTAATAATCGTGAGCATTGCCCCAAAGAAAGAGGCTATAATTCCTACAGTAAGTCCCCAACCGTATTCAAACCCAGAATTAAAGATAATATATAAACCTACTACCGCATTGATACCCAAGAGTTCTTGTAAGGGTTGGTTTTTGGTGCGAAACAAGATAGGTTGTAAGAGAGAAATCCAAACAGAACTAGTAGCCATGCCGACCAAGCACACAGAAAGTGTAGAGAGTTTGGCAGAAATAAACAACAAAATAGAGTAGGCAGACGTAAGGAAACCCGACAGCAACATTTTGAACATTTCGTTGCGAGGGATTTTCAACGACATTTTGCGGTAATACAAAAATGTACCCAACAATAAAAATGCAAAAAGAGTACGATAAAATACAATTTCAACAGAAGGAATAGAGATATTGCGAACTACCAAAGGTAAAAAGCTATTGAGTAGCATGACGAGGTTGAGGTGTAAAAAATCTCTATTGATGCCGTTCATGGTTGGGTTGATAGGATTAGAATAAACGAAAGTAGTAATTGACAAACGAAAATACAAAATATGGTACATCAAATTATTTTTAAAACTATAGTAGGCAGTCAGGCGTATGGTACGGCTACGGCTTCGTCAGACATAGATTACAAAGGCGTATATGTGCAACGCCCCAAAGAAATTTTGGCGTTTCGGTATGCAGAACAGTTGGAAGTGAGCAAAGACGAGTTTTATTACGAAATACGGCGGTTCTTAGAATTGTTGCAAGTGGCAAATCCTACGGTGTTAGAGTTGTTGTATATGCCCAAAGACTGCATACAGTACGAACACAAATTGTTTGGTATGATTACGGCACATAGAGATAAGTTTTTGACTACCAAATGTTTACAATCTTTTGGTGGTTATGCCATTGCCCAAATCAAAAAAGCAAAAGGCTTGGACAAAAAAATGAATTGGGAAAGAGATAGGGTGGTTCGTAAAAGTCCTTTAGATTTTTGTTATGTCTATGAAAACGGAAAAACCATTGCCCTACAACCTTTTTTGACCAGAGAAGGACTACAACAAGAATATTGTGGTTTGACAAAATTAGACCATTTCAAAGATTGCTATGCACTGTACTATGACGACTATGTAAAAGAAAAACGCCAACCCTTTGGTTTTAAGGGAATTGTATTGGAAAACAGCAATGAAATACGCCTAAGTCCTATTCCCAAAGGCATAGCACCCAAAACTATCATGTATTACAACAAAGATGGCTATTCTATGCACTGCAAAGACTACAAAGAGTACCAAATTTGGTTGGAAACTCGCAATACACAACGCTATGTGGACATTAAAGGACACCAACAGCAAATAGATGGCAAAAATCTGCTGCATTGTAGGCGGTTGTTGGACATGGCAAAGGAAATAGCTACGGAAGGGCAAATCTCCGTTAGGCGAAAAAATGCTGCGGAATTGCTCAAAATAAGACGTGGCGAATTTGACTTACAAACCATTATTGCACAAGCCGAACAAGATATTTTGGAATTGGAAACTTTGTATGCTCGTGCCAAACTGCCCGAAACGGTAGATGAACAGTTTGTCAATGATTTATTGGTGCAGATTCGGGAGGAGGCGGAGGAATTATTTTAGGAAAAAACTAAATTGAAAAACCACTTATAGGGCTTTAAAGTCTTACAAGTGGTTTTTAAAAAATTATTTACAACGGAATATTACCATGTTTCTTCGCAGGTAACTTCGCTACCTTATTTTCCAACATCTTAAAGGCTTTTATCAACTTCTGACGAGTTTGTTCTGGTTTAATAACCTCGTCTATAAAACCTCTGTGTGCAGCCTTGTAAGGGTTCGCAAACTTGTTAGTGTATTCATCTACTCTTTCTTGTAATTTGGCTTCTGGGTTTTCTGCCTTCGAAATTTCATGTTTAAAGATGATTTCGGCAGCACCCTTCGCCCCCATTACCGCAATTTCTGCGTTAGGCCAAGCAAAGTTCATATCTGCCCCAATGTGTTTAGAGTTCATCACATCATACGCACCCCCGTAGGCTTTGCGTGTAATGACCGTAACTCTTGGCACTGTGGCTTCGCTGAAAGCATACAATAATTTTGCACCGTTGGTAATAATGCCGTTCCATTCTTGGTCTGTACCCGGCAAGAATCCCGGAACATCTACCAACACCAACAAAGGAATATTGAAAGAGTTGCAGAAACGCACAAAACGTGCAGCCTTTACACTCGACTTAATGTCTAAACAGCCCGCCAATACCGCAGGTTGGTTGCCTACCACGCCAATACTACGCCCTGCCAAACGTGCAAAACCTACTACAATATTTTCGGCGTAATTTTGATGTACCTCCAAAAATCCAGATTCAGCATCTATAATACCATGAATTACCTCCCGAATATCATACGGTTGGTTCGGGTTCTCTGGCACAATCGTATTGAGTGCTGGACGAAGTTCATCTCCATTGGCTTCATACGGCAACATAGGAGCATCATCTTCGCAATTTTGTGGAATAAAAGATAATAACTTTTTAATTTTCTGAATACACTCCAATTCGTTAGGACAAGCAAAATGTGTAACGCCACTTTTGCTGCTATGTGTACTTGCACCGCCTAATTCTTCGGAAGTAACTTCTTCGTGTGTAACCGTTTTCACTACGTTAGGACCTGTTACAAACATATACGAAGTGTTTTCAGTCATCAAAATAAAGTCTGTGATAGCTGGCGAATACACCGCACCACCCGCACAAGGTCCCATGATAGCCGAAATTTGCGGAATAACGCCAGAGGCTAAGGTATTGCGATAAAAAATATCTGCATAGCCACCCAAAGAGTTTACACCTTCTTGAATCCTCGCACCGCCAGAGTCATTCAACCCAATGACAGGGGCACCGTTTTTCATGGCTAAATCCATGATTTTACAGATTTTTTCGGCGTGAGTTTCAGACAAAGAACCGCCTAAGACCGTAAAATCTTGTGAAAAAACATACACTAATCTGCCGTTGATTGTACCGTAGCCTGTAACCACCCCATCTCCCAAATAATATTCTTTGTCCAAGCCAAAATCTTTGCAACGGTGCATGACAAATTTGCCTATTTCCTCAAAAGAACCTGCATCAAGCAATAACTCAATACGTTCTCTGGCTGTGAGTTTACCTTTTTTGTGTTGGGACGCAATACGGTCTGCTCCGCCCCCTTGCAATGCTTCCTCGTTTTTACGGTCAAGCACTGCAAATTTTTCTTCTAAACTTTTCATCGACTTGAAGGGTAAAGTTGGTAGTATTTTTTGGCAAGATAAGCGTAATGTCTTGAGTAAACAAAAAAGTAGTGCAACAACTTCTTTATTCTCCTATCAACACAAAACTTCCCCAATAATACGGGTGTGAAAACTTTTTATCTTTTTGCAACGTTTCTTGTGCCACTTTGAAAGCCTCACGTTTGTTGTTGGTTTTGAAATAATGAGCATAAAAAGCAGTCATAAATTGTTGCGAAGCTAAATCGTCTATGTTCCACAACGTACACAATAAAGCTTTTGCACCCGACACCATAAAGGCACGTTGCAGTCCATACACACCTTCGCCATTGCTCACTTCGCCCCGCCCTGTTTCGCAAGCCGACAACACCACTAAATCTGTTTGGTCTAAGCTCAAATTCATGGCTTCGGCGGCAGTTAAAATACCATCTTCGGCTTTTTTGCCCGATAAAATATTGTCTATCGTCAAAGTTTCTTTGCCGTTTTTGCTCAAATTTGCCCCTGCCAAATACAAACCCGAATTGAGCAACACATTCCCATTGCTTTGGGTATTGTCAAAAAAACCATGCGTAGCAATGTGCAATACACGAGGGTTATTGGCGTGGCGTACCGTTTCTTCTAAGGCTGCACTGTCTAAATACACCGCAGCCTGCCACTGTTGAGCTTGGGCTGCTTGGGCTATTGCCAATATCTCTTCTTCCGTATTTTTCAATGGGTCAAGAATTTCTTTTTCTGCTCTTTTACCTCCTGTGCTTGTTGTTGTGGTTGAGTTGTTGTTGGGGGTGCTGCCAACTTCTATTTGTGCCACGCTGTTTTGGGTTTGTTTTGCTCTCTCTTGTTGTTGCTGTTCGGCTACTACCCATCTTTTTTCGCTGGGAAGGTTATAGTTAGGATAACCTACCAATATAATTTCTTTTTTAGGAGTAATTTTGCGGTTACGGTTCGTAATGATTTCCTTCAAATTACTCACTTGTTGAATAGCTATTTCATTGCTCAAATAAGTTTTAGTTTGAGGATTGTATAACGTATGGAGGTTGATTTTATGATACATACCATCAAGAGAAACATAGATTTTGGGCTTGTTTTGCAAAGCCTTGAATGTATTAGACGCAGCTATTTTTTGCCAAAACTGCCCATAACTTACCAAATCTACACCTTTACCCGATAAAATAGCATCTCGATAGTATTGAAAATGCTTAGTTTCCAAATCATTACCATTTTCTAATACGACCAATTCAGGAGCATCTTTAGTAGCTTTGCTAATCAACAAGGCTGCATAATAAGTCGTATCTGTCAAACCGTATCTATCATATTTTGGATAAAAACCTTTTGCCTTAAAATGTTCAGTATCACTGCTATCTGTCAATACTTTTTCTACCCCAAACTTAGAAACTCGCACCATTTCTACTGCCACCTCGTTGGGTTGCAGAGCTTCTTGAATGTCCTGCCAAGTATATTTTTTCTTGTCGGTCAAAGTCGCAAAGTTTTCGGATTGGGCAGAAAGTTGTTTTTCTATGTTATTCGTAGCCTCCGCCAAACTGTCCATTAGTTGCTTATTTTTTGCTTTTTCGGCAAGAGGTAATTTGTCATAATCTAATAACTGTTTGCGTTGCTGTTCCCACTGCTCAAATTTCCTAACCAAATTGCTGTCTTGGCTGGCAAGGATATTTGCCTTCATTTTTTGGGAGGAGTGCAATAATATTCCTTTGGTGGAAAGTTGTAGGTTAAAAAAGGCAGCTATTAAAGTGTGATTTTCTATATTTATTAATTTTGTGTTAATTAAAAATCTTAAAATATTATCAAAATATATTTTATTATCTATTAAGTAATTTTTTTTTTCTATTTCACTAAGTGAAGTAAAATTATTATAAATTTCTGTATATTTATTCTTACTTATTTCAATATAAATGTCATTTGTAAGGCTGTATTTTCTTTGTTTAGAATAAAAAATAGCCAAGTTATTCTTAACCATATTGGTAGAACTATGTAAATTTCCAACATTTTTTTGGTAAATATTTAATGCTTCCTTAAATAAGGAATCTGCATTATCATATTTATTTTGAAAGCTATAATTTTGAGCCAAATTATTTAACGAAATCGCATAACTAATATTTGAATTTCCTAATTTTTGTCTTTTCAAACTCAATGTTTCTTTATGTAATTTTTCAGCACTAAATAAGAAACCTTGTGCTTCATCTAACATTGCTAAATTATTTAATAACGACAGATAAAAATTATGCTCTTTTGGCAAGATACTTGACAAAATTCCTTCCGTTTCTTGATAAAGCATTTTAGCCTCATTATACAATTTTTGTTTATAATAAATAGATGCTAAACCATTTAAAGTAATAGCATAATCTATATTTTTATTTCCTAATGTATCAGATATAATTTTCTTTGAAGATAGATACATCTCTTTTGCTTTTGCATAATTTCCAATAGTAAAATTCAAATCAGCTAAATTGTTTAAAGCAAAGCTATAATAGAGATGTTTATTTCCTCGTAAGTTAGACATTCGGTCAAGTGCTTCTTGAAACATCAGTTCAGATTTTGAAAAATCTCCTTGTAGTTTATATATCACTCCCAAATCATTTAGAGATGAAATATAATCTTCATTATTTTTACCTATAACTCTGCTTAGTATTTCTGAGGCTTGTAAATAAAATAATTCAGATTTTTTATACTCATTAGTAATTTGAAATAGATAACCTAAACGATATAAAATATAAGCATATTTTTCATTATTTTTCCCATCTATACTTTCTATATTTTTTCTATATTTTTCTAAAAATATGAAAACTTTTTGATATTCTTTTGCTTTTTGGTACATGATAGTCAAACTATCTATTTTTTTCATAAAAACATTCAATTCTATACTCTGCCCATAAATCTCCCCACTTCCACACACTAAACAACACAGCAACACACCCAACCATAGTTTTTGAGTTGCTAATACTTTTAAGAATAAATTTTTCATAAGATTAAATTTTTTGTGAAATATAAATGAATATGATAGATTTGATTAGCTACTTATTGCTTATTTACCATACAAAAATTTTCCATTCTTAAACTTAAAACTCTTTGTGGTCAATTTGGCTCTTGTGCCTGCCCAAATCGTGGCAATTATACCGTAACCGTCTGGGTTTTTAGCTTGCCCTTCTGCGTCTGTTTGGTAGAAAACCACTTCCAAATGCGTAACTTCACCTGCTCCTATTTGGCGGTACAGCCTTTTGTGCATAGGATATTTGTAGCTAAAAGTCCCCACGTCATCGGGTATTTGCACTACCCAACTACTTACAGTCTTAATAAGGTTGTCATTGATATCCACTATCTTAGTTTTTGCCACACTACTGCGTTCTCTGCTTACTCTCAAATCGCAAGCTGTCAATACAAATGCTGTAGGGCTACTGTTTTTGATAGTAAAAATAACTTTATACAATCCGTTAGCTTGTTTTTCTTCAGACACATTTTCTATAAACAAAGAAACACTATCTATATTCGCAATAACTTCATTATCAGATAAATAAAAAGGATTTGCTACTGTCGTATCTTTTGCAGAGGTTTGGCTACTATTTATTTTTTCTTTTTCTACAGACGATACCGCAGGCTGTTTCACTAATCTAAATTTTGGGTTAGGGCTTGCTTGCTTTATTGGCAAACTATCCGTATTTTTTACAATAACCTCTTGACTATTAGGTACTTCGGGCAAAGGTGCAGATTTTCGTCCCACCATCACCATTGTATCTGGCTGTACTGTGGTGGCTACAAGGG
>CANGYA010000226.1 GCA_947457925.1 Cytophagales bacterium
CAAGGGCAATAACCTGCGAAGTCATTGTTATTTATTTCCCCTTGTTTGATGTTGTAAAGTTGCACATTTTTTTAAAACTATGCAACTCTAAAATATTGATAATCATACAGTTAGCAAAATAATTGTATGATTTTTTATTTTTAAGTATTTGATAATCAATAAGTTATTAAAAAGTGTGTGTAAATAGATAAATACAAGATGTAAGTTATTTTGTTAAAATCAACTATATAAAAGCTATATATCAATTATTTTTTAATAAATAGTTGGTTTTCAAGTGTTTAATATAAATAAAAAACTAAAAAAGTTAAACGAATGAACGAAAGACCGCCACACGCTGTCCGTAAAATGTAATTACATCTTGCTTTGTTGTGGTATATGATTATATAGTATATTGATTATCAATACATTAATAGTAATACAAAGCTAAACCGCCCCCCTATACGAGTGTTGCCAAAATCTACAGCCATTCAGAAAAACTAAATGTGCATGGCAACACACCTTATAGAAAGGCGGTTTTTCGTGTAAGATTACTATACAGATTGAAAGTTTTTTTTCTTTTCGTTGCTATAAATAATACCAGTTACTAAACCGTCTAAGGCTTCCGAATGGTGGGTTGTTTGCCTTTGGTCTAAGGTCTTATTAGTTTCGGGGCTTTTGTCTTTCGCTACTTCAGACTTAGTGCCTACCATCTTTACAATAGCTGCTGCCCCTGCAATAGATAAAGCAAGGTTCTCACAATACTTAGCATTGTACTTAAACTCTAAGTATTGATTGCCTGTACTGAATATCTCCTTGAATAGTTTGTGCCTTGCATCATGGGTATAGCTACGTACATACATAGGCACAACATTGAACTTATGCTTACGCAATTCCTTTGCTACTATCTCATAGTAGGCAGTCTTGTTGTGCTTAGATGCAGACTTCCCCTGTTTAGCCGTATGGTCGTAGTAGTAGAATACTATACGGTTTTTGCGTTTTTCAAATAGGTTAGCAAATTGTTCTAATAATTCCTCAATATCTGTGAGGCTGTCTAAACTTCTTACAATCCGTAATTCACCGTTGTAGTATTGCCCTACTTCTAAACAACAAATTGCAGCATTGTAATCTAATGCTATATGCATTGGGTGTGCTTCTGTGATGTCATTATCACTTATATAGGCTTGTACCTGTGGGTTAAAATTAGGGTAAAACCTATGTTCTGCCAACAAAGGTTTATAGTTCAATACACTTACAGCAAATTCGTTTGCGGTGAGAGTATTTAAGAACCCTATGATAGTATCAACGCCTAATGCGTCAATGTTCTCGAGGGTTGAGCTTTCTTGTATATAGGTTAGCTTTTTGGCTAATTCATTTTTGTAAAGTAGCTGTTTGGTTATTTCTTTCTCTATCCTTTCTATTGCGGAAGGATATTGGTTATCTGCGTGTTGATAATCCTTCAATAAATCTCTAAGGCTATCATTCACATAATCCATTGCCAACAAAGTTTGTTGGTTTTTAGGTTCTTTAAAAGGTTTATCAAAGTTGTAAATCCATTGATAGTCATTTGCTCTGGGTCTATCTGTTACGGCTAATACCGAACCATGTTGCCACAAATGCCCAAAAGGCGCACTATGGCCCCTAATTGCGGGTATGATTTCACGATAAAATTTATCTCTTACTAATTTGGCTTCTTCTATAATTAAAAAATCAATACTGCTACCATTGTAGGCACTTTTAGAAGTTACCACCATTAAGGCACTGCCGTTTTTAAAACACAATAACCTTTTATAGCTTTTTACTACAGATAAACTATAAGGTCTTTCCTGCCAAGGGGGTTCTACTCCATACGTAAAATCAACACCATTTTCATAACCTAATTTGTAGAAAGCCTTAAAAATGCCCCCCATAATTAGTTCTAAATCTTCTAATTTGGGTAAAACCAATACGCCAAAGGATTTAGGCATACTTTCCATACAATCAATAGCATGGTTACCTGACAAACCCTCCGTTTTTCCAATAGCACGCCCTAATATAGCTCCTCTGTATCGTGCAGGTATAGCCATAAATTGTACCTGTGGAACATTGGCGTAGATTTTTTTAATTTCCTTAGTCATTTTTTACCTCAAAATGATTGATGTCCTGTATCTCTAATTGGTTGTATGCTTTATGCGAGGCAATTACTTGATTGATAAAGGCTTCTTTTTCTGCCTTTGTTAATTGTGGTTTGTTAGGCAACAAAGAGGCATCTGGTACGAATAAAACTAACTTTTGCCCTCCATTTTGATTGTTTTTAGGCTTTTTGTACTTCGAAAAGAGTTTTTCATAAAAGTACATTTCATTTTTATCACACATAGCTAATACCTTAGCATCTTGTTTAGCTAAGGCAATACGGCGTGTTTCCGCCATTTTCTTTTGCAAGCTATCCAATAAAATCTCGTTGATGTCATAGACTATCAAAGTGTCAAAATAAAGGTCGGTAGCTTGGTTTCTATTTATTTTGAATCTACTTAATACTTTCCTAATAGAATTAGGACGATTAATGCCTTCTTCTATCAAACTTCTTACATATTCAATTCTATCCATCTTTTCTTGTACGGCATCAGATAGGGTGTATTCAGGCAGTTCTCCTGCTAAATACTTCCTAATTGTTTCATTGTCCGTTTGTGTCGTAAGATGTTTCATTGTATAGTGATTTATTGGCTATATCTGCGTAGTTGAGCAAAGCTGCGTGTGCGGTGATGGCGGGCTGACTACCTGCCTTTGCTAAGGTGTAATTTGCCTTGCGAATTTCGTACTTGCCCCATAGATTACCGTAATTCATATAATCTACTATGGTTTTAGGGTCATTATTGACAATTATTAATATTTCATTATTTGTAAAGCCTAACTCTGCTAATTCCTTTACAAATTCTAATTCTTCTTTTGTGTAATTTCTTGCATTATCCATAATTCATCTTGTTTGGCAGTTTCATAACTACTAAAAATAACATAAGCCTCTAAACGTGGGTTTTTACTCAAATTTCCACTACCATAAATACTGATAGCTTTTTTTTCTCCTATCAATACAGAAACTTTTGCATGACATTTTCCCAATGCTATTGCTTTTGAAAAAGAATTGAGAAACTGAAAAGCCTCTGGTTTTCGTTCCTTTATTCGGTAGTCAAACAAGGCATATATATCTGTAATAATACCTTCTTTGTGCAACTGGAATAATGCCTCTACTGGTTGTTGCGTTACAGTCCAAGTCGTAAGAAATAATTTGCAAGGCTCACCAATTTGCAAAGCTGCATATTTAATAAGGTCGTGCATAGACCATTGCCCTTTACTTATAGCCCTTATTACCGTATTTTCTTGAATTTCACCTACATATTGAGCCAATTCCTTTGCAGCCTTATCGTAAGCTAATAGGCTTTTTTGACCTATTAATGCACTTTTTACACCTTTTGCAGTTGGTTCAACTACTTTAGCTTTGCTAATATCGTCCCTATTGAATAGCATTGATTTGTTTTTCTATATCTTCTAATTTTTTAGCCCACTTTTCCAATTCTTTTGGTTTATCCTTTGCCCTACTCTTATATACCTTGTAATTATTCCTTAGACGGTACAAATCATCTATACTTTGTACCGAAATTTCATTTTTTTGACTAACTACAGGTAATTGCCCTGTGCTGTCAAATAATTCTAATAGTTCAAAACCTTCCGTAATCGTATCAGATAGTTCCAATATTTCTAAGGCTTCCTGTAATCTTTCCGCATCACTTTTTTCGTGTTCTAACTGTGCAAATAGAAAATCTTTTTTTCTATAAGCAATTTTGATTTTACTTACTACGGCTTGCACTTCATTTGGGGCTTTTTCATATTTATCAAAATAAAACCCTTTAACAACTGTGGCTGTTTGTGGACTTACTGCCTTGCCCTCTACCGCCTGTTGCCTATCTGTAATCTTTTTGATGTGTAATTTTTGGTCTATGTTTTCTTCATGTTCGTAATCATTCAATATTTTTTGCAACTCTTTTTTGAGAGTTTCTTTATTGTATTGGGTTTGACTACGATTAAAAATCTTTACTAACACCCTATCAGCTTTGGTGTAATGACTGTAAAAAAGCAATGCTTTTTCATAGTCAAAATCCTGTATAAGTTGTAGTAAATAGCTTTTTTCGTACATATCAAGAAGATTAAATAAGTTTCCCTGTTACCAAGGGAAACTTATTGGTTATGGTGCTAATGTAGGAGTGCCTGTATATCTGTACATACGTGGAATATAAGCCTGTATGTCTATACTGTAGCCTAATCTGTCGCCTGTTGTTGTGCCTGTTGCGAATGTTGCAAAGATTTTAGCAAATAATCCTTCCATACCTAACTGTGTGTATGCTCCTCCTGTATGTAAGTCATTGAGGAATTTGAACAGTACAATCCACTCGTAAGACTCTGCATTTTCAAGTAATGCCATAGTTTTGATGTCATTACCTGCGTAAAATCCCTTTAATGAAACTTTTTTGCCTGTTTTGTCATACACTGTATTAGCTTCTGCACTATAAGCCCCTGTGTCAAAAGTTAAATATAGTGGTAAAAAACCTTCGCCTACTTTAAATATGTGGTCGTCTGCAATGGTTACAGTATCTTGCATTTGTGCAAAAGTACCTGTAAAGGTAGGGTCATTAGGGAATATAACTGGTTTTGCGATTGTATCAAACCAATTTTTAGGAGCAATCAATATTTCTTGATGTACTCCAGATAAATTATCTTTATGCCCTAACCCTGAATGGTCTGTTTTTGTGCCAAATTTTGGGATAATCATATTTTTGTTTTTTATCGTGAAAAGAGAATGAACCCACAAGTAGTTTTTTTACTCATGGGTTATGTATGATTTAGTTTTTAATCTCTACAAACAGTTGCGTGCCTTTTTTTATTAATTCTAAAATAGCTTGCTTATCTGCTTCGTTTTCAATGCTACGAGTTTTGCCAGAAGAATCTTTAAACTCTTTATAGCCATAAAAAATGTACGACTTGCCTTCTATTTCCACAATTGGACGACCTAACTTTTCGGATTTCTCCTTCTTTTCTAACTGTTTCTGCACCTCATCATTTTGATTAAGTAGCTTTTCATTTTCGGCTTGTAATGCAGCTAATTGAACCTCATACTGCTTTTTGAGTTCCTCAAAATTACTTGTATCTGTAACTTCTGGAGTAGTTGTGTTTTCTTCCTTAATACGTGCCATTGGCGTAAAATTTTAGATGTGATATAATGATGATATAAAAAACAAATACAGTGATAGTCCTTAGTTTACACCAAGTCTAAGTCGTTAGTCATAACCAATTCAGGAATAACGAACCCTAAGCCCATAGAGAAGTCTGTAAATAGCTTAACTTTCCTATCTACGCCTTCTACTTGCACTTTGCTTTGATTGTTCATTTTTCTCCTTAGAGAAATGAAATTTTGCTTAGTAGTCATAAAGATTTTTGAGCTACTTGCAAGGGCTAATTCGGGCTTTACATTGATAGGATATTCCCAAAGTTTAGCTACATCAGTTTGGTTGTAGTTCGTGTTGTACTTTTTATTCATGCCTCGCAAGAACCTTCTATAAAGCTGCGGATTCATTTTTAAGGTCATTGGATTTGATGTAATGAGTGGGTTCATTGCATCTACCCAATCTTCTAATTGTTCTACAAAACCAACTATATCTGTATCCAATGCACCTGTAGGGGCTGGAACAATACGACCTGTAGATATGTGGTCATTGATGATTTTTTTCAAACCATTCATAGCCGTACTTGCTGCCCCTGCTGTACCAGATGTTGGGGCTGCATATACACCTTTGTATTTTTCCTTTAATTCTAAGTCCTCCTGTGCTTGAGGCAAAAGATGTTCTTCAATGTACCACCTAATAAATGGCCACTCTGCACGATTAATACCCTCGCCTTCTAAAAAAGCTAACCAAGTATCTTTAACATCATCTGGGTACTCTTCTACGTCTATCTTTAGATTATATTGCCTAATTTCTACAGGCTCAAAAGATAGGGGAGAGTTGATAGGTGTCCAAACTTTTTGAAACGGTTGAATAACCCTTGTCATGCGGGCTTCTGCTGCCTTCCAAACCGTATCATTAGTTTCTACGATAGTGGCTTCGTTATCAATGGAAGACTTAGCACGCACTTGTTTAACAATGCGTGCCATATTCTGACCATTGTTTTCATAGTAATTGCCAAAATCGGCAATGATTTTTGAAATATCCATGTGAAATAAGTAAAGTAAAATGTTTAGTGTTGAACTCGTAAAACCTTAGCCTAATACCTTAGTCTAAGTCATCTTCCGTAGCATAATTCAGCTTTGGATTATTCGTAGTATCTCCAGTAGGCTGCTTGTCTTCGCCCTTCGCCAACGGCTTGCCAGACTTGATAGCTAATTTGTCTTCTAATTCAGCTATTTTGTCTTTTGCCTCCTGCAAGTCTTCTTCCGATTGCTGCAATTTGTCTTTAGCTGTTTTCAAGTCATTTTCCTTATCAGCTAACTTTTTGGATAAATCGTCTTTTTCGGCTTGCAGCTTCGTTACATCAGTTACTACTTTGGCAATGTCCGTTTCTGCTATGTGCAAACCGCCTTCTACCTGCTGCACTGTATCAACAGTTGGGAATAAGCCCAACCATTGCCGTACTGTTTGTGAAATTTTCATAAATTTAGAGGGTGTTTTAGTAGATAAATGATTATCAATTACTTGCAGAGAGTTTTCTACAAATAATTGATGTGTATTTTCATTGTTAGGGATAAGGCTATCTTGTAGTAGTGAATTGGGGTTAGCTGGTACGGTTACTATAGAACCTTCGTACATATCAGATTTCTTGACTACATTGATGTAGCCGATTATTTCACCATTACTTACTAATGGTTCAATACTATAATCAGAAATTTTGTAGCCAATAGATACGGCTTTTAGCATACCTGCCTTTACCTTATCTCTTACTTTGATGGCTTGCTCGTCTTGTGTGTCAAATACTGCCTCTGCGGTTAATTTGATGGGCTTACCATTGTCATCATATTCAAACTTAATGTTTTCCCATTTACCAATAGGCAAAGAATAAGTATCATGGTTGTAAAACATTACTGGATTTTTCATGAAGTTAGTTATATCTAACCCCTCCAATAAAAGTTTACGACCATTCCTGTTTAATTCTGACGTAGTAAGTGTAAATACAAATTTTTCTTTGTTCGCCATCTCTGTACTTTTTTAGTAGTACAAAGATTTTCAAAGAATTAGGCTTGTGAAAGGACTTTGTTTTTACATTTCCTACAAACTTTATTTTTAGGTTTCCTAAAACGGTAATACTTCTTTTTGAGGGTGTCAAATTCTACACTGTCATGATAACCATATTTAGACATGAAAGAATAAATAGCCTCCTTAATTTGTGCTTCTGGTTTCAACTCTAAATAAACCTCCAAATAAGTGTAAAAAATCGTGTTAAACTTGTCTTTGATATGAGCTATAATAGCTTTTTTCAAGTCTTCCTTAGAACTATAAACTAAACATTTTACTGGCACTAATTTGTCTTGACTTTTGCTCGTTTCATTATCTTTATATGAACGGCTATTTTTATGCTTTTTAAACAAATCAACATTTTCAAAAGATAATGTATCTTTTGTTGGTGCTAATAAAAATAGTCTTTTAGCAAATATTGCC
>CANGYA010000227.1 GCA_947457925.1 Cytophagales bacterium
TTCCGTTAGGAACGACATAGTTATAGAAAAATTAAACCCCAACTCTCTCTAAGTGCCGTAGGCACGACATATTTCGTGCCTACGGCACTTAGAGAGAGGAGAAAATGGCGTTACTATAACTATTTCGTGCCTACGGCACTAAAAAAAAGCACTTTCTTAGCCGAACAGTATTGGACTAAAGTCTGTGGTACAATATTATCAATTAATTAGTTACTCTTACTTAAGTAAGTGGAAATTACAAAAAATACATTTGCCTTTAGGCGAATAGCTTGATAGTTAATGTTATTTGCCTAAAGATGAATGAACTATCAGCTTAATTTATTCTAAGTAATTGGAAAAAATAAATGTACCACAGACTTTAGTCTGTGATATTTTGATTATCAGGAGATTACAGACTAAAGTCTGTGGTACAATATTGTCAATTAATTAGTTACTTGTACTTAAAATATCGAAATACACAAATAAAGTCTTGTGTTGTTTAAAGTTTATGACTTAAATTTGTCAAACACGCATACGATAAAACCATGAAAATCCTCACTACTACCCAAATTAGAGAAGCAGATGATTATACGATTCGACATGAACCTATTAGTTCTATAAATTTGATGGAAAGAGCAGCCACAAAAGTAGTAAATTGCTTAGAAACTTACTTAGGCAAGTATAGCTATGAAACTATTGAAATATTTTGTGGCATGGGCAATAATGGTGGAGATGGTTTAGTCATTGCAAGGTTGTTATTTTTAAAGGGCTACCCAGTAAAAATATATATCTTGAAACACCGCCAAGAGGCTTCAGCAGATTTTACGACTAATTTGCAGAGATTAGTAGCTTTGGGCATACCTTTTTCGTGGATTAATCGTATTGATGATTTTCCTGTTTTGCCCGAAAACAGTATTTGTATAGATGCTTTGTTGGGTTCGGGGCTTTCACAAGTTTTAAAAGGACTTTTAGCCGATTTGGTGCAGCACCTCAACCAACAAACAGCCCTCAAAATAGCCATAGATGTCCCTACAGGTTTGTTTACAGAGGCGAATAGTTACCCTTTGCAGCACGTTTTTCGTGCAGATTATACACTGACTTTCGAAGTTCCCAAATTGGCTTTTTATTATGATTTGCACCAAAGTATTGTAGGCGAAATAGTGGTGCTGCCTATAGGCTTGCACCTCGATTGTTTGACGCATATTCCTACCAATTATTTCACATTGACTTTAACAGTAATCCAAAAAATAGTCAAAAAAAGAGCAAAAACAGCTCACAAAGGCACTTTTGGTCATGCTTTGTTGGTAGCAGGGAGTTATGGCAAAGTAGGTGCAGCCGTTTTAGCAGCTACGGCTTGTTTGCGGGCTGGCGTGGGTTTACTTACGGTATATGCTCCGCAATGTGCTTATAATATACTGCAAACAGCCGTCCCCGAAGCCATGACTTTGACAGATAGCCATGAAAAAATTATTAGAAAATTTCCTTCGCCTACTTCTTGGCAAGCTATAGGGTTGGGTTGTGGTTGGGGAACAGACCCGCAAACCGCCGCAGCCTTTCAAGAGTTTTTGCAAGAATGCCAACAGCCTTTGGTCATAGATGCAGATGCCCTGAATATTTTGGCTCAAAACCCTGATTGGCTGGCTTTAGTGCCTCAAAATAGCATCTTGACACCGCACCCCAAAGAGTTTGCAAGGCTTTTTGGTGAATTTGCCTCGCCGTATTTACGCCACCAAGCCCAAATAGAGTTTTCCCGAAAATACCAAATTTACATTGTCTATAAAGGACACCACACCTTAATTACGACCCCTGATGGGCAGTCTTTTTTCAATACCACAGGCAATGCAGGCATGGCAACGGCTGGCAGTGGAGATGTTTTAACAGGCATTATCACATCTTTGTTGGCACAGGGCTATAGCCCCCAAGAGGCAAGTTTGTTAGGTGTTTATTGGCATGGTTTGGCAGGAGATATGGCAGCCCAACGCCATTCACAAGTAGCATTGATAGCCAGAGATATAATAGAAAACTTAGGAAATGCACATTTTAGGATAACTACAAAAACAGCTTATTAGTGCTTGTTTCTTACATTAATCTAAGTAACTTTTTATACCAAAAGGGCAAACTCTCGTTTCTTTTTTTCGTTTTCTATCTATCACTTACCAAAATTAGAAGTGTTACTCTTTGATTATTCAATAGTATTGATTATCTTTAAGCAATACAGCTTTTGCGTGGTTATATAGACCATTGTCATTTAGTGTTATCAAACGATAATCAACTATTGTTCTTACAACCAGTTATGAAAACTCTATCTTCTGTTCCGCTAAAAGACTACTATGTTCCTACTGAAACCAATTTGATATTGTTTTACAAGGGAGCATTTACAGAAAAAACTATCGCAGAGCTTAACTTAGGCATTAAAAAGCTCTTGGGTGGCGAAACGTATTTGAACAAACGAGTCTATTCTATTTTTATAGAATTAGCTCAAAATATATCGTATTATTCTGCCGAAAAGAACCTGATTCATGGGCAAAATGAAAGTGCAGGTGTAGGAACAATTACTATCAAAGAATATCCTACGTATTACACTGTCTTTGCTGCGAACTTGGTGCGTATTGTAGATGCTTTTAAGATAACGTCTAAGTGTAATACCATTAACTCTCTATCAAGAGAAGATTTACGAGGTTACAAACGCCGTTTAAGAAACCAACCTTCATCGTCTGGTTCTAACGGCAATATCGGATTAATCCAAGTTGCTTTATTGGCTAATACAAAAATTAATTACGAAATTAAACCTGTGGACAGTGAGTTTTCTTTTTTTAGCATAGAAGTTTATATTTCAAAAAATTTATCCGAAGAAGAATAATTTAACCACCTTTATATTACTTACGATGGAAGACTTAGTTATCATTCCTAACAATACCTTATACATATCACCCCAAGTCAGATTTCTTGCTGATACGGGTGTCTGTGAAATTGCGGGGGAGTCTTTTATGGAAAGTGTAAAAGATTTCTATGATACACTCATGGATTGGCTGCGTAGGTATATGAAAGACATAGACGGGAATATTAGTTTTCATATAAGATTGAGCTATTATAATTCAAGTTCTTCGCGTTGTATTTTGGATATGCTCCGCCTCTTAAAAGGCTACGAACTGCAAGGGCATCAGGTAGAGGTGGTTTGGTATTTAGACACTGCCGAAGATTATAGTATAGAAGACATTGAGGATTTTTCAATTAACACAGGTTTACATATTCATATTATTCCCATACAACCAGCAAAAGCCCTGTAAGACAGGGCTTTTGCGTGTATTAGGCTATTGTTTCCACAGCAGCATATTTTTCTAATACTCTGTTTATCTCTCCCAAAGAATCGAATAACTGTTTGTAAGAGTTAATCACAAAGTATTTATCTTGGTAATGGTCTATGTAATAGTCTGTTAGCATGATTTTTTCGGCATCAAAAGGATAACGAGCAGGTTCATTGCCCAAACAAAATACGGACTCTCCACTTGAAGACAAGATACCTGCCCCGTAGATTTTCAAGCCGTTTTCTTCTATCAATCCAAATTCTACAGTAAACCAATATAGTCTGCCTAAGAGTTTTACCGCCGCTGGATTCTCGATGTGTTTCAGCGAAATTTTGCTAAATTCTTGTAGAAAATTACAAAAATCATGATTGGTTAGCAAAGGTAAATGCCCGAAAACATCATGAAACATATCAGGTTCTTCTAAATAATCTAACTCTTCTAATTTGCGTAGCCACGTTGTAGCAGGAAATTTCTTGTTTGCCAATAGCTCAAAAAATTCTTTTTGTGGTATCAAGCCTGCCACTACGGTAACTTCCCAGCCTGTGGTACGGCTTAACAAGGCATTGATTTCATCAAAATTAGGAATCTTATCCGCAGAGAATTGCATTGCCTTCACTCCTTCGAGGTATGCCTGAGAAGCTAATTGAGGGAGTTGTAGCATTTGTCTTTCGTAAAGTAACCGCCAAACTGTAAAGTCTTCGGGGGTGTAATTGTCATAAACTTGCCGTAACATCGTTTTGTAGGTTTAGTAGTAAATGTTTTGAAATGCGTTGTTATTGGTTAAGGAAACTCGACTCTTTATACTTTTTTCGGTTTGGGTACGAAATTGCTGATGAACAAAATTACCCCTAATATAAGATTAAGGATAGCAATGACCGTATGTATGCCATGATGAAACATATAGCCTGCCGAACCGATAATAAATAACGAGAAAATAAAATTTAAGGTGCGTAGTAGCATGATTTTTTAGAGTAGTGATACAAGCAATACAAATTTACTGTTTTCAAGTGTTTTGTTGCAAAAGAAGTTTATATTTTATTGAATGGCAATGATAAAAATCATTCTTTGATGTCTAAGAAACCTATAAGCTCTTAAAGACCTTATAGGTTTGGTTATCAAAATGAAAATAAATGACTCTTTGGGGCGGATTGGGCAAATATTCATTCACTAATTCATGTACTTGGCGAATAGTTTGAGGCGAAGGGGCTTCTATTTTCAGTATATCACCTACTTGTAAGGCTGTTCCCATTAGGCTTACTGGTTTTTTTACAGTAAAAAAATCATTTGCGTTAGCTGTTAAGTAATTTTGTTGGCGAAGTGTTGCCACAGACACACCATTCATAAGTTTTAGAAATTTACCATTTCTAAATACTGTTACCCAAGAAAAAATAGGCAAAGCAAGGTCTAACTGCAAAGGATAACTTTTGAGGGCTGGTAAATAGCCTTTAGCCTCATCTACAGACAAAATACTGTTGGTAGGGTGCAAAATTGTCGGGTTTTTCAGGTTGTAGCACATCAAAACGCCACTGTCCACAGGTGGCACACCCATTTTTTTGGTGTATTTCATAGGATAGAGCCGAATGGTGCAAGACAAGAGGATATTATTTTGTAGCTTCTTGGTTAATGTTTGTTTGTAAAGGCGAATGAACTGAAAGTAGCTGCTTTGCGTCTTCTCTGTCCAATCACAATCTAACTGAAATTCAGTAGGAGTTTTGATATTATGTCTTTGCAATATATTCAGTAGTTTTTGGCTCACCAAATCTGCCAATGTCGCCAAACTGTCTTTGGGCGTATGCAAAAACACTTCGTTCTTAATATACACCACAGGCACAATATTCATGCCTTGCAAACAACTGTCTTGTATTTGCAGTACGCCTGCGGGTAGGGCATTGTGGTTTTGTGTTACCACATCAAAAAAATGGAGATAGAGAGGAGTTAAGGAGAGATTAGGATTTTCTAATTTTATTCTAATATGCTTTAAAGGCTCAATAGCTTTGCTATCTATAGAAGTTTTCCAATAATAAAAGCATTGTTTATGATTTTCATAATTTTTCGAACAATTAGTAAGAAAAAAGCAAAAAAAAGCCCATAAATAGCTTTTTTTCAAAAAAATTGTTAATTGGTGTAACATATACACAAAAGTTTACGTTTAGCTAACTATTAAGAGTTAATTAAAATAAGATTAGAAAAATTTGCTAATTTGGAACTAATTAATTAATTTTAATGTAATCTACATATAGCAATAACAACTATGAAAAAGCAAAAAACTAAAAGCAAAAAACTAAAAGATAAGGGAATAAAGTTGGCAATAATATTTGTGCCTTCATTATTGTTCTTATTACTTTACTTGGTACTAAATGTTGTGTTTAGTTATTCTACTTCACGCAACACCTTGAAGTACGACCAAAAGGTAGCCAAAGCTATTGGCTTTGTAAAATCTGCCTTTGAAGATAGAGAAGATAATACAACTACCGAAAATGCGGTAAAAGACTAACAAACAAATTGATTGCTATACGAAGATACGCAAACCTCCTCAAATGCTTTTGAGGAGGTTTGTTTTTTATGCCCAAAAAGCCTATCTTTGATGCCATACCTATAACTTTTTGTTTATGACCACCACCACCAAAACAACACAAAGCCACTACCTAATGGAGTTAGAAGACCGTTATGGGGCTCACAACTACCACCCACTTCCTGTCGTACTTTCCAAAGGTAAAGGCGTATTTTTATGGGACGTAGATGGAAAAAAATATTACGACTTTTTGTCTGCCTACAGTGCGGTGAATCAAGGGCATTGCCACCCACGTATCACGCAAACTATGATAGACCAAGCCCAAACTTTAACACTTACTTCTCGTGCCTTTTACAATGATAAATTAGGTGAATGTGAAAAGTTTTTGTGCGAATATTTTGGCTATGACAAAGTATTAATGATGAATTCGGGGGCAGAAGCCAACGAAACCGCCATCAAATTAGTCCGCAAATGGGGCTATGAGAAAAAGGGTATTCCTACCAACCAAGCCGTAATTGTGGCTGTAGAACGGAATTTTCATGGTAGAACCACCACCATTATTTCTGCCTCGACAGACAAAGGAGCAACCAATAACTTTGGTCCTTATATGCAAGGTTTTCAAATCATTCCTTATGACGATGTAACGGCTTTAGAAGCAGCCCTCAAAAACCCGAATGTAGCAGGTTTTTGGGTAGAGCCGATTCAGGGCGAGGCAGGTGTGTATTCGCCACAAGAAGGCTATTTGAAAAAGGCACAGGAGCTATGTAAAAAATACAATGTGATTTTGATGATGGACGAAATCCAAACGGGCATAGGACGTACAGGCAAATTATTGGCATCTGACCACGAAGGCGTACACCCCGACTTGTTGATTTTGGGCAAAGCCTTATCAGGTGGTTTTTATCCTGTGTCTGCAGTGCTAACGTCTGATGAGGTCATGCTGACCATTCGCCCAGGGCAACATGGTTCTACTTTTGGCGGTAATCCTATGGCGTGTGCCGTAGCCATGACAGCTTTGCAGGTCATTAAAGATGAAAATTTGATAGAAAATGCAGCAAAAATGGGCGAAATTTTCCGCCAACGTATGCGTAATCTGATGACTAAAACTAACTTGCTTACGTTGGTAAGAGGCAAAGGTTTGCTCAATGCTATTGTGATAAACGATAGCCCAGATAGCGAAACAGCATGGAATATTTGTGTGAAATTTGCGGAAAACGGCTTGTTGGCAAAACCAACACATGGTAACATTATTCGTTTAGCTCCGCCTTTGGTAATTACAGAGGAACAAGTCCACGAATGTGCGGATATTATTGAAAAAGTAATTTTGAACTATAAACTTGGATAGTTTTTAGGTAAGGTATAATATAGTAAGCACACTGTAATCTTTATTTGTTATTGTAAAACTATGGCTATTAAATTAAATGCTTTTGATGAAGTAATGAGTGCTTACTTTAATGGCTATAGTTACGATAAAGAACTAATTAATAGATGGACTTGTTTAGTTGAAACGTAATAGCATAAATTTAGCACACAGATAACACGGATTATACGGATAAAAAATTAAAAATCAGTGTTTTATCCGTATAATCCGTGTCATCTGTGTTCCCAAATGACACTATACAAAAGCAACTAAACAACTCCGATGTTTTAATATGGAAACATAAAGTTAGGAATTTGGGTTGTGATTAAAAATATATGATTTGTAATTTATTGATAATGAGTTATTTAAAGGAACACAGATGACACGAATAACACAAATATTCACTGTTTTTGTTTTAGGCTTGAATATTCGTCCAAACTTCGTATTTCTTTTTTCGTAAA
>CANGYA010000228.1 GCA_947457925.1 Cytophagales bacterium
CGGTGTGTGATGGCAAAATCACAAGAGGTTCGACTCCTCATTGCGTATGATAGGGGGCTTTTCTGCTTGTTACCTCAAAATTTTTTGAATATAAATTTTTATTGCGTACATACATTGCGTAGTACACACAAAACTTTGCAACAGCAAAAACATAAAACAGTGCCGTAGAAAAGAGCTACTTCTGTAATCTTTCGACTCGTGAGAGTTGCGTAGGTTCGAATCCTACTTAGTGGGGTAACTCACTAATGGCAGAGTGGTCGAATGCACAAGACAAATCCTCTTTTCGCCTGTAGCCTGTTTTATATAAGCTGTAGCATAGCCTTTAGGCTGTATGAATTGAAGTTCTTGGTAATCAGCTACTCACAGGCTAAAGCCTATGCTACAATAAAATATTCTCAAAAAAGAGTGTCGTAGAAAAGTGATACTTCGCACTGATATAACGAGGAGATGTAGGTTCGACTCCTACCTTTCTGCACCTTTGGGCAACCGAAGTAGGAAAGTAGTTTAATCGGGAAAAACAACGCCAACAAAACGTAAACGGAGTTTTATGCTTTTGTTGGAAAGCTACACTTTTCGCCTGTTACCTCTTTTTTTACATTGTAGCATAGCTTTTAGGCTGTGCTTTTTTATTTAAAGGGTATTTGTAAAAAAATATAACCTAACTCAAAAATAATTTCTATTACGCACTTCTATTGCGTAGTGCTTTATCAATTTTGTAACATCAAAGCAAAACTACTGCGTATTTCTCCATAGGGTAGGGTTTGCAAACCCCACCCTATGGAGAAATAAAACAGTACCGTAACAAAGGGTTACTTCGACTTTTAATCTATGTCCCTTTGTGCTTGTTGCCTATTTTACTGTAGAACGGACTTTAGTCCGTTTATGTGTAATAAATGATAAACGGACTAAAGTCCGTTCTACAGTGCAAAAGTTATTTGAAAATATCTTTGGGTGTCGTAGAATAGAGATACTTCGCTGAAAACGACAGGGTCGTGGGTTCGATTCCCACCATCTCCACTAAAATTTATCACCCCCCTAACCCCTCTTCAAATAGAGAGGGGAGGGAGTGAGGTCATACGGAGATGTAGCTCAGTTGGTAGAGCATGAAAAAAGCTCTTTTCGTTTGTTACCCCAAAAATATTTTCAAAAAAATTAAACCACGCAAGTAGATTGCGTACTATGTAAATTACTTTGTACTATAATTAAACAATAAGGCACTACGGGCTGAAGCCCGTAGCTACAGTATAAAATCTTTTTTGGGTGTCGTTGAAAAAAGTTACTTCGCTTAGGGATACATAGGTTGTAGGTTCGAGTCCTACCTTTCCGAAAGAGGAAAGTAGCTCAATCGGTAGAGCAATGGAAGAAAAATGCTTTTTTCGTTTGTTACCCCAAAATTTTTAGCACCCCACCCCGCCTTTCCAACTCAGTTGCCTCCCCACTTGGGGAGGTGAACTAAACTTTCTCTCTGAAGAGAGGAGAGGTTTTACTCCCCCTCTCCAAATGGAGAGGGGGGCAGGGGGGTGAGGTAAAATGGGCTTTTTCACAACTAAAACTACTTTAAAACCATGAAATTCAACACAAAAACAACAACCACAACAGTAAATTACGAAGGTGAAAAAGCCTACAAATTAAATCCTGCAATGGATTTATATGTGGCGGTGGTTACAACTGCCTTGTCCGACCAATTTTATGAGCCAACAGATGCGAGATTACAACGTATTGTGGAGTTGGTGGCAAAAAACAAACCTCAATTTGTGGCTCAATTAGCGGTGTATGCACGCCAAAAAATGTATTTACGTTCTATTCCGTTGGTGTTGGCGGTAGAATTGGCAAAAATCCACAACGGAGACGACTTGGTGAGCCGTACTGTAAACCAAATTGTGCAACGTGCAGACGAAATCACAGAGTTGTTGGCGTGTTATGCACAGGCTAACCAACGTCAAGGGACTAAGCAATTAGGTAAATTGTCTAAACAGTTGCAAAAAGGCTTGCAAGATGCCTTCAACCGTTTTGATGAATACCAATTTGCGAAGTACAACCGAGATGGGGCTGTTAAATTGCGTGATGCTTTGTTTTTGGTTCATCCAAAGGCAAAAGACGAGGCTCAACAAGGCATTTTTGACCGTATCGTCAAAGATGAATTGCAAGTGCCTTATACTTGGGAAGTGGAATTATCGGCTTTGGGGCAACAGGCTTTTGCGACACCTGCCGACAAAAAAGCTGCCTTTACTGCCAAATGGGAGGAGTTGATAGACAGTAACAAAGTGGGTTACATGGCGTTGTTGCGAAACTTGCGTAATATTTTGGAGGCGGAAGTAAGCAAAAAGCACATAGATAAGGTCATAGACACTTTGACTAATCCGCAACAAGTACAAAAAGCCAAACAGTTTCCGTTTAGGTTCTTTGCTGCGTACAGAGAGTTGCAAAGTGTGGTGTCGGGTTACACGACACACATCTTGAAGGCATTGGACAAAGCTATTTTATTGAGTGTGAGTAATATACAAGGCTTTGATGACAAAACCAAAGTAGTTTTGGCTTGTGATGTGTCGGGTTCTATGCGTCAGCCTATTTCACAAAAAAGCAGAATTTTGAACTATGATGTGGGTTTGGTTTTGGCGATGTTGTTACAAAACCGTTGTACCCATGTAGTTACGGGGATTTTTGGCAACACATGGGAGGTTATCAACTTGCCTAACGACAACGTATTGGCAAATGTGGACAGCATTTACAAAATGGACGGCAGAGTGGGTTATTCTACCAATGCTTATTTGGTGTTGAAGGACTTGATAGCCCGCCGTTACAAAGCCGACAAAGTTATGTTTTTTACAGACTGCCAATTATGGAACAGCAACGGCACACAAGAAAGTTTGGCGACTTTGTGGGCAAACTACAAAGCCCAAATAGCCCCTGATGCCCAATTATACTTGTTCGACTTGGCGGGCTACGGAAAACAGCCTTTGGCTATGCCACAGAAAGATGTTTTCTTGATAGGCGGTTGGTCTGACCGTATTTTTGAGGTTTTGGAGGCTATCCAAAATGGTGGGACGGTGTTGGGGGAAGTGAGGAAGGTGGAGGTGTAAAAACTGTTGCGATTATATTGATTATTTCTCTATCAGGTGGTTTTGAGCCACTTGATAGAGAAGTATAATTAGAATATTAGGTACTTATTATAGATTTAACCTTAAATGTTGTTTGACCTCGATAGTCTAAAACAGTTTTATATTTTTCACTAAAAAAATCAGTCAAAAAATCCCAACTACTTGCATTTACACCACCGTTACCATTTTTATCAAGGTTATCTACAATGTTTAGATTGCTTACTAACTCAAAATTATTTCTGAACTTTAAAAAGTCCTTACGCCAAATAATAAACCAATAAGAACCTATGTGATAAGGTTTTATTTCAGGGTGGTTATTCCACATTTGTTCTAATGCTTTACCTGAATACTTGAAAGGATTTTTTTTGGAATGTGCTGTTCCAAAAAAATCACAGTTGATAAAGTCTTCAAGAGTTGGCTTTTGTACATTATCATACGTTAAGGCAGCAAAAATAAAGTGAAAAGGGCTTTTCTCTTTATGAGAACTTGTGCAAAAAAGCCCTTTATATTTATTATCATCACCTACAAAAGTAAAAAAATCCCCTTTATTTATATCTTTAATTGTATTCATAAGTATTAATTTAAAAAAAAATATTATATTTTATGAATAATTCGTATAAAATACTTTATTGTTTTTTTAAGTATTTGAAAATCAATAGCTTGCACAGAATAAATTCTATGCTACAACAATTATTCATAAACTCTATTTTAGTTTTATTTTATTATTGCTCAAAGCTAATAAATGTATGTATAAGTATTTATTTGTCTTACATAAATATTTGTACCTACTTTGTTAAACCTAAACACCCTTTATTTATCAAATCCAAAGAGAATATAAAAAGCCCCACCCCTAACCCCTCCCCACAGGGAGGGGAGTTTGTAATTGGTTGATTGTCAAGCTCCCTCCCCTGTGGGGGAGGGCTGGGGTGGGGGCTTTTTTCATATAACAAATCCCCCTCTCCAAATGGAGAGGGGGGTAGGGGGGGAGGTCATCAATCTAACAACAAAATTCCTATGTCCACCAACAAATATACACAAACCCAACACCTGTATTTGCGTGCAAGTTTTGGCGAAACAGTAGAGGTAATAGCTGAAAAAGCAGACAAAAAGCCGAAAAAATTGGTGCGTGAACTCTTTGAACAAGCAGCCAGCAGCAAAGACTTAATTGTCATCAAAGACAATCCGCTAAGTACCGAAGAACTCATGGAAATGAGTAAAGAAGAAAAGCAGGAGCTTCGGAAAGAATCGAAAGATAAAATCAAGGAACTCAACTTGTTGTGGTTAGACCGTATGGCAGACAGCCAAGCAGCTTTTCGCGAAAAAATGACTTTGTTTTGGCATGGTCATTTTGCTTGTCAGTCTGCCAATGTTTTTTTCGTACAACAACAAAATAATGCTATTCGAAAAAATTCTTTAGGTAAATTTAGTGATTTGCTAATGGCGGTGTCCAAAAGTGCCGCTATGTTAGAATTTTTGAATAATAAGCAAAACCGCAAAGACAGCCCCAACGAAAATTTTGCTCGTGAGGTCATGGAATTATTCACCTTGGGCAGGGGAAATTACACAGAAAACGACATTAAAAATGCAGCCAAAGCCTTTACTGGTTGGAGTTTTGACGAAGACGGCACGTTTCGCCTAAGACAACGCCAACATGACGAAGGACAAAAGACATTCATGGGCAAAACAGGTAATTTTTCGGGAGAAGATATTTTACAAATGCTGTTAGAAAACAAACAAACTGCGGTATTTATTACCACAAAAATTTACAAGTATTTTGTCAATGAAAATCCTCATCAAGAGTTAATCAAGGACTTAGCCGAAAAATTTTACACTTCTGGTTATGACATTGGGGCTTTGATGGAGGAAATTTTTACATCAGATTGGTTTTATGCACCCGAAAACATAGGCACACGCATCAAATCTCCTGTGGAACTGTTAGTAGGTTTGCGAAAACAGCTGGGGCTTACGTTTCAAGACAGAGAAGCTCAGTTGTTAGTTCAGAAAGTATTGGGACAAGTTTTGTTTTTTCCGCCTAATGTGGCAGGTTGGAAAGAGGGCAAAAATTGGATTGATAGTTCTACACTAATGATACGTTTGCTTTTAGTGGGTGTGCTTTCTAAAGACGGAGCTACATGGCAAGCCAAACAAGACGGAGATGTAAACACCGATTTTTTTGCTAAAAAACGACTTATCAATATCAAAGGTACGTTTGATTTGAAGGGCTACCAACAAGTTTTTGGTAAAACGAACCCTAAAAATTTGGTAGAAGAAATGGCAAATTATCTCTTACAAACGCCATTAGTCGGAAATAATCAAAAATTATTGCAAATAAAATCTCAAAATAGTACCATAGAAGAATTTATTAATGCTACGGCATTAGCCCTAGCAAGTGTACCCGAATACCAATTAGCCTAACCCCTGTAGAACGGACTTCAGTCCGTTTCATACATAATAAAACAGACAACTTTATACAGACAGAAACGGACTAAAGTCCGTTCTACAGATAAAAATATTACTACCATGAAAAGACGAGATTTTATCCAACAAACAGCCCTTACTGCCGTAGGCGGTTTATTCGTGCCTTCTTTCCTAAAAGCCTTTGAATACGGCAGAGGCATAACTGAACAAGCTAAGATATTGGTTATCATACAGTTGTCTGGCGGTAATGACGGACTGAATACCGTTGTGCCTTATACCAATGATATTTATTACCAATCACGCCCTAGTATTGCCATTGACAAAACGCAGGTGCTTCGCCTCAATGACGAGTTGGGTTTTCACCCTGCTCTGCCCAAAATGAAACAGTTGTATGACGAGGGGTTGTTGTCTATTGTGAATAGTGTGGGCTACCCTAACCCCGACAGGTCGCATTTTAGGTCTATGGACATTTGGCACACCGCCAGCAATGCCAACGAATATTTGACTACAGGTTGGTTGGGGCGTTATTTGGATAACCAATGTAACGGAAATTGCCCTTCGTACCACGCCATAGAGGTAGATGACACCCTAAGTTTGGTTTTAAAAGGTGAAAAAACAAAGGCAATGGCTTTGCAACAACCTGAAAAACTTTATAAAAGTACCCAAGTGCCTTTTGTAAAAATCCTAAGCCAACAAACCGTAGATGAACACAGCCCTGCCAGCTATTTATATAAGACTTTAGCAGAAACAGTTTCTTCGGCAGAGTACATTTATAGTAAGGCAAAAGTACAAAAAAGTAGCAGTACCTATGACGGTGGCGAGTTGGGAAACCGCCTCAAAACCGTAGCCGAATTGATTTTGTCGGGTGTACCTACGCAAGTGTATTACTTGTCCATTGCGGGTTTTGATACGCATATACGCCAAACGGATACGCACCAACGCCTATTGAGCAATTATGACGAGGCGGTGTCTTCGTTTGTGCAAGATTTGAAAAGCAGTGGTTTGTTGGACAAGGTAATGGTAATGACTTTTTCGGAATTTGGTAGGAGAGTAGCCCAAAACGCCAGCAATGGCACAGACCACGGCACTGCGAATAATGTATTTTTGATAGGAAAAAATCTAAAAAAAGCAGGCTTTTACAACAAAGCAAGCCAATTAACGACTTTAGATGACGGAGATTTGCTACATGAAATAGATTTTCGGAGGATTTATGCCGATTTGCTTAAAAAATGGCTCAATGTAGATAGTCGGCAGATTTTGGGGCAGGATTTTGCGGAGTTAGGTATTATTTAAAAACATCAACCTGCAAAGTGTTCTAAAAACTTTGTAGGTCGATGTTTTGTTAGTTTTTTAGTGTCGTGCCTTAAAATGTTATACGATTGTCAAGGTCTTCGACCATTGCCAACGTATTTTAAACCGTTGGCAATGGTCGAAGACCTTGACAATCGGTGCAAGAGGTATAACAATTCATAGCACGACCCTACAAAACTATCTTGGTATCATTTTCAATACAGCACCATCTTGCGTAACATCAAGGTTTGAGCTTGTCAATTTACTAATCGTAGCTGTTGTCTTTTCCCCTTTGGTGTTAGTGCTTTCAATAACTGTTTCACCGTTTGTAAATTTCCAAGTGCCTGATTCTGTAGAACCATCTATTTCTACACTTGTATATTTATCTGGCTTAGAAAAAGAGATTGATGCCTTTGAAAAGTCCATTACATTACCCGTACCACCTCTCTTGTAAAGTACGATTGTAGAACCTGTAAGTGGATTTGGACCAGCTACTTCATCTATAATCCACGTTTTTCCTGTGAGCATATCTGTTTTAGATGCAGGTGTTGCATCACTGCTGCTGCTACAACTAGCTGCCCATGTACCTAATGCAAGGATAGCGAAAAATTTAATGCTTTTTTTCATCATAAATTTAGTGTCTAATAGATTGAGCTATATTTAGTTGAAGTTTGTAGCTCAATATCTATCAATTACGTAAATTTCTATTAGAAGTTACATTGTAAGATATAAA
>CANGYA010000229.1 GCA_947457925.1 Cytophagales bacterium
GAATTGTTATACCTCTTGCACCGATTGTCAAGGTCTTCGACCATTGCCAACGGTTTAAAATACGTTGGCAATGGTCGAAGACCTTGACAATCGTATAACATTTTAAGGCACGACACTAAGAAACCTTATAGGTTTTCTATAGAAAATCACAATAGGTTTTGCAAATGCAATACCAAACTTTACCTTAATCTGCTTGCTTGTAAACTTCAAACATAAAAAAATAACAAGATTCATCTGTTCAAACAGATGAATCTTGTTGCTCACCTTATTGTTAATTGTGCTACCCTACAAAAACGTATGAGTTATTAAAAAATTAGAAGATACTATACATAAACTGACGAGGTTTAACAGGTCTTTTGGGCATTTCTATAGTATTGGTACTATTTTTAGTGGTCTTTTTAAATAAAAAAGGTAAATCAAAATAATAGCGGATACTCATCCCCAGATAAATTCCCGTACCAGATTGACTTCTTTGCATACTCTGATGTCTTACCCCTTGATGTGTAAAATATATATCTTCTTTAATGAAAGGACTAAAACCAATACTATGGCTCAACGTCCCCAAAATACCTATCCTATTGGCAAATACTTTTTCTAAACGTATCCCCACTTCAGCATTTAAAAAGTTGTCTTTGGTTAAATCTCCACTTGTTTCCATCGTGAGAGTATTTGTTCCTGTCAAAGTATTATAAATCAGTCCATTAGTAGCAAGATATGTAGAAGTACCAGGAACAATTGGTCTTACCCAAAATCCCCCAATAAACCCATGTAGATACCAATTTCTAAGTCCTATGCTGGGAAGCAATAAATGCTTACTTGTTGTAAGGCGAAGCCCCCATGACATCCCATCAAATATTGGCATATTACTATTAAGTATTATAGGAACTATTGATTGCCCAAAATCCTTAAAAGATGTATATCGATGATATTGATAGCTAACCTCTACACCTAAATAATCACAAAAAGCATAACCTGCTGCCACTCCAGAGCCTCCAAGAATAGGGTATTCATAACGAGGAGTGTGTAAATAACCATTAGGATTATTTCCACTATAGGTAGGCTTATTATGAAACTGCGTGCCTGTTAGTTGTAGATAAAACTTACGAGGCTGCTGTGCAAAGACACATCCTGAAAAACACAGGAGTACTATCCAACACACTAAAATATGTTGGATAGCCATATATTGTGATTTTACCATCTTAGATTATCTCTTCTTTCTTCATTATTACTTACCTGCACGTACATACATAAGTGCATAGCATTGTTACAAAGCTCATTGTGCATAGAGCCAAAAAACTAAAATAATTTTTGATTTTTGATTTTTCATACTAATATTTCTGGATTATTTTAAGTTATTTAAAATTTCTTCAAAGGTAATTCGAAATAATTATTATGTCCAAATATTTTGATGTATTTTTTTTGCTAAAAACTAAAATAATTAATTAGAAAGAAATTAGAAATAATTTAATTTTATTGCTGTTAAATAGGTTTGCTTGTTTTATGATTAAATATACCCTTAGAGGCAATTTCTTATAAGACAGCACATAAAAAGCTTGTTTGCTAAAATTCGCACAAGAAAGCTACTTTTACACAATTATTATATTAGGCTTTTTAGCTCGAATACATTAGCTTTGTAGGTGCAAATGCCCCTTATTTTCTATCGATATGTTGCACCCCGTAGAACAATTCTTTTTACAACAAAAACATTGTTATTGGCTACCTACAGCATCTATCGATAATTTGCGAGCAGATTACGGGGCTTGGTTGTGCAAAAAACTATTTCCACGCTACTTTTCAGCCTACCCGCACCTATTTGAGAGTACCGTACCTGCGGACTTGTGGGAACAATTCTTGAAAAGTTCACCTTCGCAACAAGAAAAATCCTTAGAGAAATTTGTGCAAGAAAAACTATTGCGTTTGCACCAATTTGAGCAACACAACTACGCTTATTCCTTGCTACACCTCTGTTCGCAACTACCCAACGGTACAACTTATGTGATAGCTAATGCGTCTTGCTTATTTGAAAATAATTGGATAAAAACTATTTTATTAGAGCAAACTCATTTGCATAGTATCATTACTTCTTGGCAAGATGAATGGTTTGCACAAGATAAAAGCCAACGGATTATTTTAGTTTTTAAAAAAGACAAGAAAAATACGGCAGATTTACTACATTTTGTTCAATTACAAACTACTGAATTGCCACCGCCTGATGAAAATTTAGTTTGGCAAAAAAGCCACCCCGATTGGCAATATGCCCAAAATACCACCAGCATAACGGTAGGCGTTAATAAAACTTTTTTACAAAAAGCAGGCACTACACATAATTGGTTTAAATATTTGAAAATCAATGCTTTGTATGCTTCTTTGTGGGAAAAATGTCGTTATTTTTTCAGTACAGGGCAGCAGTACATTAGCACCAAAAACGGCAAAGCCAAAACGACACAATTAGATTTTTTGGGCATAGACATAGAAGAACACTTGAATACGGTCATCTTCAAAAAAACGGCAGTCAAGTGCAGTTTACACAACAGCCTTGCCTATTTGTTTTATGAAATAGAAACGGCAAGCCCTACACATAATTTACTGATAAACAGTTATTTACTTAATCAACTAACAGTAATTAAACCCGAAATATTGACTAATGAAGTGCAAGCAGCTTATCAACACAGCAGAGAAAAAGCCGTAGAATTACCTTTTTTAATAGCCCAATACGAAGGTTATTTTCAGGAATTGGACAAAGAATTATTAGCAGCTTTAGGCATTGATGATGTAATAAATACAGAAAAAATTTACGAAAATACCAAACAAATTTACGCACAACGTATTGTACTACAAGAGATTTGTGAAAAGCATAAAAGCAGCCGTAAACAAAAAAAATATTTCAAAGACTTACTACACCAGCATTTGACTACAACCGCCTACACAGGCAATTTAGCAGATTTTGCAGCTACCAATTACATACAAGATAACTTTTTTAACATAGAATTACCCACTAATGACTTTCAACTAACTTTTTTCTTAGGGAAACATCAATTAATGGTCAAACAAGACCTTGTTTTTGAAACAGAGAGTAGTGTGATTGCAAATTACCTCAAAGAATTATTGAGGACAAATAGCAGTAGGTTACAAGTACCCAAAGACGAAAAAACAGCTATAAAAATCTTACAAGACTACCAGCAAAGAAAAGAAAAACCTATGCAAGTTTTTCAGACTTTTTTACAAAAAAAGCTACTGAATGAATACTTTGCAAGCATCATATCACTGTAGCTACGGACTTTAGTCCGTAGTTCGTTATTATACGACTACTACGGACTAAGGTCTGTAGCTACATCACACCAACAACTTGACAAAAATTAATCACCGATTTTAGCACTTAACCAATACCATGCGACTATTTTACTACTTACTTTTTGCCCTTTTTTGTTGGCAATTTTCCTTTATTGCTTTGGCTCAAATTACGATTCGGGTAAAAGAAGTGCCAGAAAACACACCGCCAGATGCCAATTTATACTTAGTAGGCAATTTTAATGAATGGCAAACAGGGCAGCCCAACTACAAGATGCAAAAACAGCCCGATGGCACATTTACCTTTACTTTTGCTGCTGATATTGACTCTGTTTCCTATAAAATTACGCGTAGTAGCTCATGGAAAACTGTAGAAGGACGCAGCAACGGCAGAGCCAGACCTAACAGAATACTAATTCACCGAGCCAAAAAGCCTATCACACAAGACATTGTGATAGAAAGTTGGGAAGATTTGGAAGGGCATACGTTAAGTGCCTATATTTTGGTTTTGTTAATAGCTGCTATTCAAGGACTTATATTGATTATTGCTATTAACAAATTGCAGAACAATAACCGCAAAGCCAACACTATTTTATCGGCAATGTTGCTATTGGTTTCGGCAGCCTTGTTTGGGCGTGTGGCAGTCAATTTTCGTGAAATTTTTGATTGGCAACCAAAAATCTATCTTTCATCAGATATTGTATTATTCAGTTACGCACCTCTTTTTTATTTGTATCTAAGAGAGTTATTGACTTTGCCATTGCCTAATCGTACTTCTGGGTATTATCATGCCATTCCGTTTATATTACATAGTTTGGTATATGCGTATATGTTTTTGATGCCCAGAGAGATATTTGTTACAGAGTTGATAGACAATGAATTAGCCAAAATATTTATTGTTACAGGGTTTACAAGTTTTATTTACAATACGGTTTATTGGTTCAAATCTTGGCAACTTTTTGAAGTATATCGTACTAATGTTTTACAAACACATTCTTTTGAACAAAATTTACAATATTTATACAGTGTTTTTGCGGTGAAGGCACTTTGTTTGGCAGTATGGTTATTCACATTGATTTATGGCGGTTTGGGCATGATTTTTCAGTTTGACTACCTCAAAACAACGGAATACAGTGTAGATGCTGTATGGATAGCCTTTTCGGGCATGGTGTATTGTTTGGGCTATTTTGCTATGCAGCAGCCCGCCATTTTTAAACTGTCGCCCATAGAAGGGAGTTTTGAAACCTCTGCCACACCACACCAACTTGCCGTTGCCCCTACGATTGAGCAAGTGATAACAACAACTTTGCACCAAGACGAGCAGGAAAAAGATACACAAGAAATACCTTTGCAAGTAATTGAAAATGAAGTGGTTATTGCAGAAAAAACACCTATTACTACACTTGCATCGCCTATTCCTACCGTAACTATACCAGATAAGAACAGTTTGCAGTTGGAAATGGTGCGAAAAAAATTAGACGCATTGATTCAGAAAGAAAAACCGTATTTAGAACCCGAATTGACACTGCCAGACATTGCGAATAAACTGCACGTTGGGACACATCTCTTGTCTAAAGTCATTAACGAGATGTACCAAAAAAATTTCCATGATTTTATCAATTCATACCGCATAGAGGAATTTAAGCACTTAGCCAAGCAACCCAAATTTAGAGGTTATACGATTGTGTCGGTGGCTATGGAGGCAGGTTTTAACTCCAAAACATCTTTTAATAGGGCTTTTAAAAAAATAGTGGGCATTACGCCAAGTGAATACCTGAAAAGTTTGTCTTTAGACATTAAAGACGAGTAGGAGATGCTAAAGTATAATTATTAATTAGTAAATTTTTTAATTAATAATTTACTAATTAATAATTATGTAGTGTACTTAGTACCATTAAGCCTTCATTACTTTACTGCCGAAAACTCGAATTCAGACACAAAAACCTGCCCATTGGCTGGGTTGGTGTTGGTCGTAAAGAACCTCATGGTGTTTTCATTAAGTACGGTAAAGGTCATTCTTTGGGGCAGCGATGTCCCTGTGGTAACAAGTTCTATGGTTTTGTTATTCGGGGCTAATTGCCAGCCACTTCTTGCTGCCAACTGGTCGTTGCCACAAAACTGGGGTGTATTATAGAACAATAGCACTTTGCCAGTACGTTGAAATTCCCATATTTGGCGGTACACACAACTCAATGTTTCTATGCCGTTGATTTTGAAACTTGTTTGTTGCCATAATCTACTGTTACGCCCCGCCAAAACATTGCTAACACCTTCTCTGATGATAGTCCGAAACTGCACAGGTTCGCCAATCTGTGTAGCTCTTACACGAAAAAGAGTATCCCAATTATTTTGTTTTTCGTATTCTGCACTAAAAAAGAAATCTACTTGCCCCAAATCGTAACTTAACAAACGGTACTTGCCTTGTGCGTCTGTTTTGGCATTGGGGAAGCCTTCCACAGGGTTGCGGTTGGTACGCATATCTGCCTCTGTGCGGTAAAACGTAAGAGGTACATCTCTGATAGGACGGTTTTTGTCATCTGTAACCAATATTTCTATGTCATAACGGTCATTGGTAATGACAGGCAAACTATCTTTGGTACAAGCAAAAAGAGAAATAACTATGATTATTAAGCTAAATAACCAACTATATTGTTTCATATTACGTATTTTTTCACAAAAATACAGGTTTTTGTGTAGTTTCGATATTGTAAACGAAAAACTACCCTGCATTTAACACTTTTAAAGAGTTTTAGGAATGGAACACAATGATAATCAAATACTTAGGGCTAATAATGATGTTTATTATGGTTTGGCAATATTTGCTGCATTTTTTGGCTTGTTTGGCTATATCATAGATACGCCTTCTATAGAAAAAGCCCTTTTTGCCATTACAGGCTTGATTACGGCAGGCGGACTTATAGACATGATTGGTTTTCAGAAACGAAAAGTAGAGTTATTGCAAAACGAATTGCACATTTATAAGGGTTGGTTCAATAGGCATTTGGTCGTAGATGTGTTGGCTACGGAGCAAATTCGTTGTATTGATGAAGAGGACAAAGAATATTCTTTTTTAGAAGGTACAGATTTTAGTGAAAAAAAAATTAAAAAAATTATATTTAAAATTAGCCCAGAAAAATCCGTAGAACTGAATCAGTATGACTATAACAGTGAAAGATTCAATAGATTTGCAGTAACTTTGCAAAAAAAAATCAAGGATTTGCGAGCTACCGAACAAGAAAAATTGTCTTTTTCGCTGGAAAATTGCGATAAATTGATTGCTCAAGACAAATTATTAGTAAAGCAACTAACCGAAAATTTGCAACAAACCTATACTTCGGTGTATGTGCAGCACAAAATTTTGGTAGAACCCGAAGAAAAAGAAAGGATAAAAGAACAGCTAAAAACAGAAAATATTGTATATTATTATACAAATGACTACAAAACGTACTATTATTTTGAGCAAAATGACTTTTTGCCCGATACAGACGAGGCAGACCAAGCCACAGCACAGGCTTTGATAGAAACGGCTTTGCAAAACATTCAGATAGCTAACCAACGTATTCAGGCATACCGCCAATTACAAGAAAAAATGTTGCGGGTCATAGAACAGTACCAACACAGAGAGCAACTAAAACAAGTGGCAAACAATTTATCTTTGTTGCAAGAAAAAAACATAGAAAAGCACCAACAAGTAGATGCCATTGATTATGACGCAACGGTTTTTGGCGAGTTGCAGCATCTCATGAATGCCCTACAGCAGGCAGATACGGCAGACCAAGCCGAAATTTTGAGGCAATACATCATTGAATTTCAGAAAACACAAAAAAAGTAAACGGTAGTGCCACACAAGTAATGCTATATAGGCAAAAAAGGTGTAATCTTTTGAAGGGTGCGACCTCTCGCAAGATTACACCTTTAGCATTACATCTTTAAGACCACCAAGTAAACAAAGCTATTACAAACTCACTGTAAATTTATGACTAATTGGACATCACTTATCAAGCAATTTGAAAATCATTTGAAGTTAGAAAGAGGTTTGGCGGGTAATTCTGTCATGGCGTACATCAGAGATATAAAAAAATTGCAGGAGTACATAGAGCAAATCAGACAGTTGGACGTGCCACCAACAGAAGTGAATGAGGCATTGGTCATAGATTTTATTCAGTTTTTGGCGGACTTGATTACACCCTCGTCCCAAGTGCGTATTTTGGCGGGA
>CANGYA010000230.1 GCA_947457925.1 Cytophagales bacterium
AGCACCCGCAACTATGATATAGTCTTTGTAAACTTTGCAGATGGAACAGACCACATTCAGCGAAACGCCTACGTAGTACAAGAGGCTATCCGTTGGGTAAACCGCAACAAGGTAAACAACCCAGCCACAGGGCAACGTGAACCCAATGTGGTGTTGGGTATGAGTATGGGGGGCTTGGTAGCTCGGTATGCCTTAGCCGAAATGGAAAGACCCACAGACGGCAGAACTTCCGAAAACCACGAAGTATGCCAGTATTACAGCCACGACAGCCCACACGAAGGGGCGTATGCACCTGTGGCGGGGGTGGCAGCTCTTATACACGCCTCTACATTAGGCGTGGGTGTGGGTACGCCTAATGTTATTTCTGTGGGTATTCCGTTCAAAGACATGATACCAGAGCTACAAGGCGTTTTGAATATGGCATATAGCCCCGCAGCCCGACAAATGGCAAAAGAAAGTGTGCAATTATGGAGTAGCCAACTTGTTCACACCGTTTCTACAGAACATCAGGCTTTTATGAACGAATACAATGCCTTGGGTTATCCTACTCGTTGTCGCAATTTTGCCATCTCAAATGGTGGCACTCAAGGAGCAGGTAGTACGTCACAGATAGCCCCGTATGCCGAAATGGTACGTATTACGGGCAATGCAATGGATAATTTCGGTCTGCTTTCACCCATTTTAGGTGCTTTTGCTTTTTTCCAAATAGACTCTTATGCGGGGATTAATTGGGCTGCCTTAGCTTCTTTTATTCCTTTGGGTTCTTCGGGTTTAGAAACAGAGGTTATCCTCAATGCTCTACCTCACAGGCAAGTGCGTAGGGTATATAGTTTGCGTATCACGCAAGTGAAAAATGTTTTATGGTTGATACCTGTTCGTTCAGACCTTACAAATAACCGTATGGACTCACGCCCCAACTGTGTGGCATGGGAAAATGCTCCAGGCGGGCAGTACCAAATCCCTATTGCTACCAACCCCGCAAATATCAACCTGAATAATTGGTTTGTATCTGTTAATAACAACGTAAACCTAAATATCAACCGTTTTGGTTTTGTTCCTACACTCAGTAGTATAGATTTTGGAGGAACTGCCGCAGGTAATCATGAAAATATTTATGATGTCATTCCTACTACCAATGGTATAGTAACAGTCAATACAGGTTTTATTTCGGCTTACACTCCACAAAACAACAATGAAGTTCATATAGCATTTAACCGTCCCAACGCAAATTGGTGGCTACCACAGTTAGACGCAGGTTGTACTACAGTAAATTGTAATGGTTTAGACCAAATAAGTATAAGAGGTAGAAATATATTATGTACAAATACTACTGAAACTTATACCATTGATTTACCCACAGGTGCTACAGCACAGTGGACAGTCAGCCCCTCCAACTTGGTCAATCTTACAGTGGTGTCATCAAATATAATCAGGCTAACACCTATTGATGCTACCTCTCGAGGTTGGCTTACAGTCAGTGTTGAGGTTAGCTCTAATGCTTGTAATTTTCAACGTACTTTTTCCCAAGAAATTTGGGTAGGAGAAATGTCTCCAATTACAACTATAGATAACAACCCCCTCTATGATGGTTGCCTTACTTTCCAAGAAACTTTTGCTTTATTGGCTAATGAAGCACAAGCAGCAACTAGTATTCGGTGGTTTGTTACCCGCAACAACATGAGTGAAGTAGAAGTGATAAGTGCTGCTAACCAACGTAGATGGAATACGGCTATTCGTGTATTGCCTGGCGATACAGAAAAACTTACAGTAAGAGTAGTAGCCGACAATGGCTGTAGCCAAAGCAGCTATACAGATGTGTTTGAATACAGTTTACCTGCGGGCAGACCTCGTTGTAATCCACCTGTAGGTGGCAGGACGATAGAACCTCTACTTAAACTTTATCCCAATCCTACGGCTTTTTTACTCAATATAACCATAGAAAATCTCAACAGCCCTATAGAACAAGTAGTTGTTAGAAATAGCATTGGCACAGTCGTTTTACAAACAAATAGCCTCAATTTTACTGCCGAAAAAACTGTAGAGTTGTCTTTAGGCAACTTGCCCGAAGGTATCTATTTTTTGACCGTAACCCTCCAAGATGGGCAGCAATTATCGCAAAAAGTGGTGGTACAGCGTAGTGGTGTGGCGAATTAAGCAGTTGCTTAACAATACGCCTCATAAATTGCAGCACCTATTAGTGGGCTAAAAAGTATAAATAAGTAACAATATGAGTGACATTTTTGATGAGTACAATAAAATGTGCCGTTAGGCACTACATATTGGTAGAAAAACAAGCCCCATATGTATTCTTTTGCTCCCAAAGGAGCAGGAAAGGAGTGGGGTGGGTAGGTATTTTCTACCAATATGTAGTGCCTAACGGCACAAAATAAAAATGTCACTCATATTGAGGTAATATTTCTTTTAATAAGTAGTACCTATTTATTATTCACAAGTACCTACTACAGTAGTTTACAGCTAATTTTTCGGCTAAACTTTTGTGTATAATTATTGTAAGAGTAATTTATTGCTTTTAAATTGAACGGAAATTAGCGTTGTCTATGGAAAATACGGTACATACATCAAAAAAAATAGTGGCTGTGCATGATTTTGAGCCTGCCCCCGAACAAATAGCCGAAATTAAAGAAGGTCTTTTTGGGAAAATAGACAGGGGAATGGACTATGTAGTGTTTGTGCAGTTTGTTGTGGGGGTGGTTTTGGCATACTATACGCAAACGTGGTACACTGCTATAGGCATGGGTGTTATTTCATTGGCTATTTACTGTACGTTTCGGTTTTTGTTTACAGGTTTGGCTGTTTTGCGTTACCTCATCGGCATTGTCTTGTCTATGTTTGTGGTGCAATACTTGTTTCAGATGCATGGGGCTATTTACGTCCAGCAGTTGTTTGTTGTAACGATGACGCTGATGCTGTTTTACCAAAATTGGCGACTGTTAGTACCTTGTTTCTTGCTGATAACTCTTTATTTTGGAGCAATTTTTTATGTGCTTAATACGCATGATGCAACAATCACCCTCTTTTTTTCCGAACTATTAGAATATGACCTTTGGACTATAGTCTATTCATTCATTTTTTTGAGTATTCAATTCGTAATTTGTTTCATCATTGCCTTACAATTAGAAAGACGTTTCAATAACTCCATTCGTAACACCATTTACATTAACGAACAGTTGAATTTGGAGGCAAATATTGAATTAGCCAACCAAATTGCAATGGGCAACTTTGATGGCGAATACCAGCTACGCAGAAACGACTACATGGGAGCTACGCTACTAAGTATGCGTACCAACCTAAAAAATTACAGAGAACAAGAAAGCCGTAACCATTGGATAAACGAAGGGATTGCAAAAATTAGTCAAGTTTTGATGTTGCATAGTGATTTGAATGATTTATCCGATGAAACACTGATTCATGTTTGTAAATACATAAGAGCTTCGCAAGGTTTGTTATTCACTAAAGAAACAGACGATAAAGATAAAGGACAAAAATTATTGTTGCGGGCAGCCTACGCTTACGAAGATGTGAATAAAGTAGGGCAATACTTTGAGATTGGCGATGATTTAGTAGGCGAAGCCGTATTAAGAAAACATACGATTCACCTAAACAGCTTGCCTGCGAATTACTTGCGAGTGTCTTCGGGTTTAGGCACTTCTACACCTTTTGAAGTCGTTTTAGTGCCTTTGTGCGTACAAGATGAAGTAATTGGTGTGTTGGAATTGAGTACACTGAATAAATTTCAACCAATAGACATAGAGTTTTTGGAGAAAATAGGCGAAAGAGTAGCTACTTCTTTGCTAACCGTACAAGCCAACCAACGCAACAACGAACTGTTGAAAGAAGCCCAATTATTGACAGAACAACTTAAAACACAAGAGGACTTTTTACGCCAAAACATGGAGGATTTGGGCAAGGCACAAACTGCAATGACTGAAGCCAACAATAAATTCGACAGGTTGCTGCGAAATGTACCGGGCATGATTTTCGCCCAAGCCAACCAACAAGGCAAGTGGGTCATGGAATTTGTATCTGAAGGAGCAAGGCAATTAACAGGTTACGCCCCCCAACAAATTCAGAGTGGCGAAATAGCTTTTATGTCCCTTATTCACCCAGACGACCTTAAAACAAGCTACCAAGAAGCCGACAAACAAGTGGCAAAAGCCTTACAAGAAAAGCAGTCGTATGATATAGCGTATCGCATGATAGATGCTAACAAGCAAATTAAGTGGATTCAGGAACAAGGCAATGGTCTGTATGACCAAGATGGTAATTTGATAGGCTTGCAAGGATTTTTAACAGATATTACTACCGAAGTAACCGCCAACAGCAAAATGCAAGAACAACGAGGTTTGTTGGAGGAACAGTTGGAAGAAATGAAAGCACAAGAAGACCTTATCAAATCTACACTGAATGATGTGGAGCAGTTCAGAAAAGAATTGTCTGAAAAAAATACAGAATTTCAAAATACCTTAAAGGCTATAGATGAAGTATTGGCAATAGTAGAACTATCAACAGACCGTAAAGTGATGTATGTAAACGAGAAATTCTGTGAAATTTCGATGTACCAACCCGAAGAAATTGTGGGTAAAGACCTTGCTTTTTATGTACCACAAGAAGATATAAGTAAAATAGATAGTCTTTGGGCAGACGTTTTGAAAGGCAAGGCGATGACTACAGAAATTTGCAGAGTTCGTAAAGACGGTTCACGTTTTTGGTTACACGCACACTACATTCCAACCTTAGATGCAAAAGGTAAATTAATTAAAATTTCTACAATGTCCACAGATATTACAAACCAGAAACTCAAAGAAATAGAGATACAAAAATTGTTGAATAAGTAGTATTCTTGTCAAAGCACCCCACAAAAGCTTGCAGCATTTGTGGGGTGCTTTGATTTTTTGCAAAATGTTATGTTACCTATTTTCCTCAGGACACCTGATTTTAATAAACAAGTAGCTTACATAAAAGCCCAAATAATAGTACATATCGGTACTTTCTCTGTTTACTTGTTGAAATTTTGGAAGGTCTTTTTGCCATTCTATTCCGTCTAAATTGTCTGCAAACATTTTTCTTGCCCCAAAATCAAAACCAATATTAAATTTTGGATTGATGTAGTGTTTTACTCCTACACCAAAAGGAATAGAAAAGTTGGTGTAATTATAGTTTTTTTGCAAAGAACTTTCGCCTCTATACATCACACCTGCCACACCACCAAACAAGTAAGGACACCATTTTTCAAATCTTCTTTTCCCTTTTACACGAAAATTAAAGAAGTTGTACTCTATTCTTGCACTCACTTCTGTAAAATCTCCTGCAAATTTGAAGTTGCGGATTTGATAAAAAGGGTCATTGATGTACTCGTCTTTGCCTTGTAAACTGGCGTGGGTCAAATCGAAACGGTAACTCCAAGCCCTATTTGCATTGTACCGATAAAAAATATTGAAACCCGCCTTTGTATTTCTATACTCTACGCCTGTGGCTACATCTCCAGTATAATTGCTAATACCTGCCCCTATACCCAACTCCGATTTTTGTGCAAAACAAGCACCTACCACCGCCCCACTTAGTAACATTCCTGCTACCAAACTTTTAATTAAAAACTGCCCAAACATCATATCAAAGTGTAATTATTTTTTTAAAGACGTAAGTAATGCTCTACAAGTATAGATTGCACAACAATCAAAGACTATTATACAAATATTACTTGTTGATAAACTGTAAGTATTATGAGGAAGTCTATTAAAATAGCCATTCAGTTAGTTGAATTACCTAAGATTATTAGGTAAAAATCATACCATTGTAAAAAAAGAGAGGGTAAAAATGTGGCTCTATAGGCGTGTGAATGATGAATTTTTTATGGCTGCAAAGGTAGGAAAAAATCATTAAAAAAAATCCCAAAAGTCCGTATAAACTTTTGGGAAATGTTTTTTATAATCTGTGTCTTCTAAATCTCTTTTTGAAAGGCTCTGGACAACGAACTTGCCCAGGTATAATATACGACACTTGGAAAGCTGTTGTTATATATACATCTCTATCAGCAGCATTACCTCTATTGTTGATAATAGTTAGAGCTTGACCACCGGGGCTACCAAAACTACCATATGTAGGATAAGCCACACCGTCATTGGCATCTGGCAAACCTACTTTTTCCAAATACGCATTTCTTAGTTGTGTATTTACGTAGTATTCATCGGGACGAGCCAAGAAACCTTCGCTAATAGCACCAGATAATCTTGCTCTACCACCTTCGCCAGACCTGTCACTCATAGCTCTTGCTAAATGGTTATCACCAAAAATGCCTAAATCTACATAATCTCTACTTACATCATCTAAGTAGTCTGTAGCCATAAAACGGTAGGCTATTTCTAAACCAATATCCATTCTTGAATTAATCTTGTAACGGATACCCAAACCCACAGGAAAACATACTTGGAAACGAGAATAAGTAGAACCAAAGTAGCCACTACGTCCTTGCCCTTCTGTACCTAATGGTTGTAAATCTACCCATTCGCCACCTGCACCAGTAGAATTACCTGCTTGGTCTGTTTTGGGAGCTATGGCCTGCGGATTATGATAAAACACACCAACACCAAAAGTCAAATAAGGAATAACTTTGCTTGGTCTTTGATAAAATACGCCTCTATTACCTACAAAGTCTAAAATACCAGATGCGTTTAGCTCAAAAATATCATTGCGGAAGTGCAAGTTACGAGCAAAACGGAATTGGTTATCGTAATCTTTAGGGTCTGCTGTAGCATCATCACCAGCTACACGCCCATACGTAAACATGACCCTTGCTGTAAAATTAGGTTTTAAACGGCGTTGAGCAAAAATACTGAAACTTGGACGGGTATAGCGTATATCCATGCTCGTAAAACTTTGCTGTGGTGTAACGTCCCCAAAATAGTTCATTGCGTTTAAGCTCATGCCCACACTCCAATATTGCTTTCTCTTGAACCACACCCAACTTTGGTAGTGTTGTGCGGCTACTTCTGTGCTGATGACAAAACAACTTGTCAAAAACAGCACCCAAAAATGTTTTTTATTCATGCCAAAATCGTTTTATAACTATCCAAGACAATTTTATTACCAAAAACACAGTCTTTAGCAAAGGTAAACAAAAACTATACGAATTACCATAGTTTTAAGGTATTAATTTTTTAACTTCTATTAAGAGTGTTGCCTCGTCTGCGGTGCTTACATTCATCAAATAAAAGTCTTTTTGCCCTTGTAAACTCTGCCAACGCCACGCAAAAGGGTTCAAGGTGTGGTATTTTCCGTTGCTAAACCACCAAGCCGTATAGAGTATCTCTTTTTCTTTAGTCAATTTGCCTATATAAATTTCTTGCTGATTGACTATCACTTTTTTGTTATGTTGAAAACTGTAGCCACTACCTTGCCAACAAAACAATGGGCTATGTTCGGCACTATGAAAACCCGCCAAAGGTTTGACATACA
>CANGYA010000231.1 GCA_947457925.1 Cytophagales bacterium
CTTTAAAAACTTATAGTGAAACTAATTTTTTTCAAAGAAATAAGTTTGATTGTCTTCAAGAAGCTCTATAAAGATGACATCTTTCTAAAAGATGTCATCTTTATAGAGCTTCTTGAAGACTACGTATAACAATTCATAGCACGACACTAGAAGCCCTTGCGGGGTTTGTTTTCTCTAATACTTTTCTTAGTAAAGAAAAGGCACTTCTTCCGAAATGCCTTTTGTATTAAAATTTATACGTACCAAAATTCTTAGTAAATTCTTGTGGGTGAATTTTAGGGTTCAACACCAATTTACTGTATTTGTATTCTTCAAAAAGCCCTAAGTCGTCATAAACTTTGATGATAAGAGCAAGATTTGTTTTTTTGTCTAAATACAAAATAATTTTGAGTCCGTAATCTTCGGGTACTTTAATCACTTGCCCCGCCCTTACATCATCATAATCTTTGAGTTTGTTTTTTTCCATAATCATGTACTCACTCAAATTCAGTTTTCTGGCAATGCTGTTTAAATCTTCCCCTTTTTTTACGGTGTAATCTACGTACTTGAAATTAGGATTATTAATAATTACTTTATGACATTCTCTATTGTCCCAAACCACAGTACCATCATTGACAATGATTTGCGACAAATGCGGTTTGTATTTTTCCATGTATTTCGTAATAATCCCTGCTACATAATCATAACCAGACTCGTGAATAGTGTGGTGTTGGTTATTGCGGACTTTGCTGTTGTAAGGGTCTAAATTCAAAGACACCCAAGGAAAACCATTGGTATTAACCAATAATTTATTGTTGTTTTCGCCTTCTACAAACAAAACTTCCATGCCTTGTTGCGGAGAGTCTTGTCGCATATAAACTTTCATGGGTTTGCGGTTAAACTTCACTTGGTTAATCTGCACGTCCATTTTACCAGCTATTCTTTCTCTTTTTTCTATCTGAAAAGTCATGGTTTGAATTTTCTTAGCTTCTGATAAGAATAAATTGGTTAGTTCTGCGGCTGAGGCTTTTTGGGGCGGAGCAAAACTACTTGTGCTTGTCCACAAAGCACCACAAAGTAGTATTGCCAAGTATATATAAGCATATTTTGTTTTCATGTGTTATTTTCGTTTTATAGCAAATATACATAATCTTTATTGCACTTGTATCTAAAAGTTGCTAACTTTTAGGCTAATTTTTAGTAATTCTTTCAAGCAACATTCTACTGATTCACTATGAAGAAACTTAGCCATTTGACTTTAGAATGGACTTTAGTCGGAGACTCCTCAGTCCGTTTATCAAATGTATTAAACGGACTAAAGTCCGTTCTACAGAGAAAACTCTTTTACCTGCTGTTGTTGGTGTATGGGCTGTTTACCCAAACAACCATAGCCCAAAACGTGCCGAGTACACCATTCGCCACTGCGATTGGGCAGTGGGTACAACAAAAAGAAAGCAAAGCCTCTTTGTTTGGGAATAAATATTACATCAATATCACTTTTGACAAAGTGCTTTCATCTGCACAAAAGCAAACAGTCGAAGATGCAGGGATTTTGTTATTAGATTATTACCCCACTACAAAATCTTATTTGGCAAGTATTCGGGCAGATTATGACGTAGCAAAACTTTTGCAAAGTAATTTACCAATGGCAAACATTGGGCAAAACTATGCTCCTAAGACAGATTTGTTAGCTATGCAAAAAGTTTTGCAGCCGAATAGCAAGGTATTAGTAGAATATCATAAAGACATTGACCCCAACCCAATAGTTGCATCTTTGGCAAACAATAGTTTTTTCAGGGTAGAAAAAGTTTATAAAGAATTGTACTTGATAGAATTAAGTTGTCATTATACGAACACTTGGCGTTTTGGCAAAGCCTTAGAAAAGTTGGAAAATGCAGCATGGTTAGCAAGCATTAGCACGCCATCTACGCCTACTTTGTTAAATTTACCCAGCAAAGCCAACGGAAGAAATGCTATGTTGGATTTTGGCGTAAGAAATTTAACAGGCAAAGGCATTAGTGTAGGTATATGGGACGGAGGTCCTTCGGGTTGGCACATAGATTTTGCAGGCAGACACCAATACGGAGAAACAACAGACTTTTATGCTATTTTTCATGGTACTCACGTAACAGGTACGTTGGGCAGTGCAGGCAACCGAGATGCCTACGCCAGAGGCAATGCCCCTGAAGTAAATTTAGTAGGTTATACCTTAACCACAGGCGACTACATTCAGTATGAAATGTATAAGGCGGTTCAAAACTACAATATTTCTATTACCCAAAACTCCTATGGAGATATTACACAATGTCATTTGGGAGGTTCACCGTATAATATAGACGACAGAACCAGAGACCAATTAGTTACGGCATTTCCGCATTTGGCTCACGTCTTTGCGATTGGCAACTCTCAATCTTTCTGTGTGGGAGGTTTTGCAAGTACAGCAGGCAATGTGAGTAAAAATACAATTACGGTAGGAGCTATTTCGCCAGATGACCAAATGACCAATTTTTCAAGTTGGGGGGCAAGCCGAGATGGTCGTATCAAGCCTGATATTACGGCAGTAGGAGCTTGGAATGTTTATTCTACCTATCCTAACGACTTATACACAAGTGGCGGTTGGAACGGAACTTCTATGGCTTCCCCTGTGGTGTCGGGGATTGTAGCACAGTTGCAACAATATTACAAGCAAAATAACGGCAATGTATTGCCTCCTGTGGCTTTGTTAAAGGCGGTTTTGTGTAATGGGGCAAAAGATTTGGGCAATCCTAACCCCGACTACAAATTTGGTTTTGGTCGTGTGAATGCCCTTAATGCCGTAAAAGCCTTAGAAGAACAACGCTATAAAGTTGCCCAACTTGCCCAAAACCAGACACAAACCTACACTATTACCGTACCTGCGGGAGCTACACGCCTCAAAGTCTTGGGTACTTGGTCTGATGTAGCTGCTCCTATCACTACAGGCGTAACTTTGGTGAATGATTTGGATATAAAAGTGAATGACGGCACTACAGATTTTCTGCCTTGGGTGCTTAATCCTGCACTACCCAACAACGTAGCCACCAGAGGCAACGACAACCGCAATAACATTGAGCAAATCACGATAGACAACCCTACGGCTGGCACGTACACCATTACAGTTACAGGCACAAACGTACCAATGGGTAGCCAAGAATACGCCTTGACATGGCAAATAGACGTACCAATGGTGAAAGTGGTGTATCCTGCGGGCAATGAAAAATTAGCTCCTGCCACTATCCGTACTATTTACTGGGACGCAGAAGGCACTACAGGCACTTTTGACTTAGAATATTCTACAGACAACGGAGCTACTTGGACAAACATCGCCACAGGCGTAAGTAATAACTTTTATGATTGGACTGTGCCGAATGTATTTACAGACAAGGCTTTGGTACGAGTGAAAAACGGCACGTTGAGCAATGTTTCCGAACAAACTTTTACGATTTTAGGCGTACCGACCATTAACAGCATTGCAGGCGTAAACAACGGGATTGACTTAGTTTGGACTGCCGTAAATAATGCTACTTCTTATGATGTTTTATTATTCAGTAACACGACTTTTACTTGGCAAACTGTTGGAAATACCGCCACTACTAATTTTACGATTCCAAATTTAATCAACGGACAAACGTATTGGGCAACGGTACGAGCTAAAAACGGTGCAAACATCATAGGCGAAAGGGCGTATGCTTTCAGTGCTGTGCCTTCGGGTGCGGGCAATGCCGTAGATTTGGCGGTACAAAGTTTTGTAGCCCCAACCCTTGCGTCTTGTAATTTACGCACTACCAACGAAACCATTACGGTACAGTTACAAAATGCAGGGACTTCGCCCATTTTGGCAGGAACAATGATTAATGTACAGTACCAAATTAACGGACAAAGCCCTGTCAATGAAGTGTTTACTTTGTCGGCAGATGTAGCTCCAGCAGCTACAGTCAATTATAGCTTTACACAAACCGCCAATTTAGCTACGATTGGGACGTACAACCTTGTTGTAACGACCAACCTCACCGCAGATAATTTAGCAGCCAACAACCAAGCTACTTTGACTATTCAAAATCAACCTTTGCCTCTACCCATTATTACAGGCAATTTGAATACTTGCGGTAATCCTACGACCTTAACAGCCCTTGTGCCTGTTACATCTTACAAAGTAAGCAATTTGACCTTTGCCCCTACTAATACGGCAGCAGGTACTGTTGTTCCTTTGCAAGATGACGATACTTCGGTAGCTATTGACATTGGTTTTAACTTCAAATTTTTTGATAAAACACATCATCAACTCTACATTGCGTCCAATGGTTTGGTGGGCTTTACAGGTTTTGGGTTGGATTATATCAATGGTTCTAACATTCCAAGTGTGATTTTGCCCAATCACCAAATTGCTATTGCTTTGGCAGACCTTGCCCCTAATTTGGGCGGAACAGTGCGGTATTTGCGAACAGGCACTGCCCCCAACCGCAAAATCATCATAGACTATGTAAACGTACCGATTAGAATAGGAGCTTCTACGGCTCAAACTGTAACGGTGCAAGTGGTTTTGAATGAAAACAATAGCATAGAGTTTCATTTGACTAATGTCCCTGCGGGTGTAAACAAAACCATAGGCGTAGAAAACGAATTGGGTACGTTGGGAACAACCGTAACAGGGCGAAACTTCACGAATTGGGCAGCTACCAACGAAGCCTATTTGTTTGAGCCTCAAAATGCTACGGTAAATTGGTTGCCTAACAACGAAACAACTTTGGCAATTAACACCGCCACCGCAGACACGTACACCGTAAGCTACACCGCCAACGGCTGCACCTATTCACAAAGTGCCGTTGTGAGTGCCACTTGCGACACTACACCGCCTACTTTGCTAAGTTTTACGCCTACAAACAATGCTGCCAATGTGAATTTGAACACGCAATTAGTCATGAATTTTGATGAAAATGTGCAGGGAGGTACAGGGGCTATTCGTTTGTTGGGAGGAACTTCGCCAATGGTGATAAACGTAGCTACTTCCTTGGTCAATTTTGCAGGAAAAACGGTAACAGTTACTTTGCCTAATAATTTGGAAATGAACAAGTTGTATGTAGTCAATATAGACAATGGGGCTATCAAAGATTTTGCGAATAACAACTTTGCAGGTATCAATAACAGCACTACTTGGCGGTTCTTTACCTACAATTATGTGAACAAAGCACCTACTTTAGATGCTATCGGCAACGTAACCCTTTTGGCAGGTACACCTCCTCAAAACGTCAATCTTACAGGCATTTCGGTAGGGGCAAGTGAAAGTTTCCAAAGCCTGACTATTACCGCCACTTCCAGCAATACAGCTATTTTACCGCACCCAACCATTAGTTATACCAACCCCAACAGTACAGGGACTTTGACCTTTACACCACAAAGCAACACAGGCACAGTTACAATTACGGTAAGGGCAAAAGATGACGGAGGAACAGCCAATGGAGGCATTGACGAAATCATACGCACCTTTACGATAGACTTGCAAAATCCTACGCCACCACCACCGCCTCGCCGTCCTCAAACAATTACGGTGCAGCCGATTGGCGACAAAATTTTTGGCGAACCGCCGTTTAGGGTCATTGCCAGCACTACATCGGGCTTGCCTTTGCGTTACACCGTTACACAAGGCAGGGCAGGAATGTTGGGCAATGAATGCACTTTGTTTGGTGTGGGCAATGGTACGGTTACGATTACCGTTTCGCAAGAAGGTAACAATGCTTTCTTAGCTGCCGACCCTGTGAGTGTTACATTCAGAGTTCGCAAAGCCTCTCAACGCATTACGTTTGATAGTATTCCCGATAAATTTTGGAATGACCAAGCATTTTTCTTGGCTGCACAAGCAAGCTCTAAACTGCCTGTGAGTTTCACGATAGTTTCGGGTAGAGCCACTTTGTTCAACAATGCTGTTAATTTGCAAGCAGCTACAGGACGCATTACGATTAGAGCCACGCAAGCAGGCAACGAAGATTACGAAGCTGCCACACCTGTAGAAAGAAGTTTTATGGTCAATAAAATCCCTCAACAGTTGAGTATTCAAGATGTGGGTTTTGTGCGTTTGGGCATGAATAACGTACCTGTTACGGCTACAAGTTCCTCAAAATTGCCTGTGAATTTGACCGTAAAAAGTGGAAAAGTAACATTGAACAACAACCTTTTGACACCTACAGGGGCAGGGCATTTTACACTAAGAGCCGAACAAAACGGTGATGATTTGTATTTGCCCGCCAGCGTAGAAGCTACTTTTGTGGTTTACAAAGCACCACAAAGCATTAGTTTTCCTGTCATCAATACCCAAAGCCTGAACCAACAAAGTTTAGTATTAAATGCCACAAGTTCTGCCAATTTGCCTATTACGTACACTGTAGTACAAGGCAATGTAACATTACAAGGTAATACGTTGAATTTCAATAACTTTGCAGGAAATGTGCTTATTCGGGCTACGCAAAACGGCAATGAAGATTACGAAGCTGCTGCTGCCGTAGAAAGAGGCTTTAACATATTGCCTGTCATCAAATTGACCACTATGACACTGCCGAGCTTGTGTACGTCTGAAATGCCTACGTTGCAATTTGAAACCATAGGCAATTTTGGACGAGAAAATTGGGTGAGTGCCTTGTTGGTTGCCACTACAGGTAGTTTCGACAATGCCGTAACCGTAGGCGGTGTAAGTGCCACAACTACAGGCTCAATTTCCTTGCGTTTGCCTACTAACTTGCCTTCGGGTACATACAAACTGAAATTACAGACTTCGCAGCCGTTTACAGAAAGCAATGAAAGTCAAGTAATTACGATTACCCAAACACCAACAAGCCCATTTATTCGTTTCAATGGTAAAGTCTTGGAAAGTGAAAATGCGGGGCAATGGTTACTTAACGGCAAACCTGTAGGCAACAACAGCAACAGTTTTAGCCCTACAGAAAACGGCGTTTATACGCAGCAAGTAGGTACAGGCAAATGTTTGGCAATTTCCAATGAAATTTTGGTTAATCTTGTGCCTTTGGGTATAAATGATGATGATTTGAACTCTACTTTGCAAGTGTACCCGAACCCAACCAACGCAATACTTTGGATAAAAACCAATGAAAAAACAGCCTTTACCGCAGTAATTTATGATGTATTGGGGAAAAAGTTGTTTACCACAGACTTTGCAGAAGGACAAACACCGCAAAGTTTGAGCTTACAAGATTTGCCTACAGGCACATACCTATTGCAAATCAAAACAGCTAAAATGACTAAGGTGCAGAAAATTGTGAAGGAATAAAAAAATGGGATTTATCAAAAAAATACTTTCCAAGTCTTTTATACTTGGAAAGGGCTTTGTTGCAACGTATATTTACCTATGCGTTGCATTTTTTTTAGTTTTCAAAAATTTTGACACTTTTAGGCATTCCAATACTTGTAAATTTATTTAAAATCTTACATTTAATAGTTACTTCTGTCCTTTGATTTTCTTCTACC
>CANGYA010000232.1 GCA_947457925.1 Cytophagales bacterium
GCACAAATAGACGCAACTAATTGGTCTCTTACTCTTTCGTTTTTCAGAATTTCTACTAATAATTGTTGAATTTCAACTACTTTGTCAGAACCCAAAAACTCTGGTCTGTCTGGTTTCTTGAAGGCTGGTCTGCGGTGTTTGTGTGGGGATTTCAAGGACTTAAATTCCTCCTCTTTTTCAAACCACTGTTTCAACGTAGGTTCATCTAAAAATGCCAATAAAACTTGTTTGAAAACATCATACTCTTGTTGCATTTCTTGTAAATCTACAATGTCTTCATACAACCAATCTTGTGCTTTGGTCGGTACAACTTTGCCAATACCTCCGTCTGGGCTGTGTGTCATTACTCTTTTCAGCGTACCAATTTCTGAACTTACGAAAATTTGTTGTTGCATATTAATTGGAATGTTTTTGGTTAAGATTTTCTTGAAAATTTATGAATGAGTAATTTTTAATCAGTAGCAAGAATAATTTATTTTAGAGCAAACCTATAAGGTTTTTAAAACCTTATAGGTTTGGTTATCAATGTCAAACAACAATAGTTATATAGAACTACTGCAAAATGCTAATAAACAAGTAATTTGCTGATAGGAAAGGAATAAATAATTTAGCTCACTTAGGCAAGATTGAGAGCTATACGGATAAGCAATGCAATAAAGAGGAATAGAAGTCCTTGCATAAAAAAAATGTTTTGCAAAAGTAGAAAAAAATGCTTGAAGTAATGATACTTAACAAGCATTTTTTTGTCATGGGTGGTTTTAAAATAATTAAAAAGCCCTAATACTCCTGACTCTATTTTCAAAAAATTTAGGATTGAAACCAACACCTCCACTATTGAAAATAATCATCCAAGACGTAGAAGCATCTCTTTCTGTTGAACACCAATAAGCACCCTTGAAAATAGCTGTAGTAGCGGGGTTGCCATCAGACTCAAGAGCCTTTTGTACGGAGTATAAGTTTTGCCAAAGAGAGGTAAGTTCTGTAAAACTTGGTAAATACCAATCTGTAAAAATACCTGTACCATAATTTGGATTTGTGTAGTCATCACAGAGTTTAGCTGCACTACTTGTATGCCCAACCTGCCCAATAGTAGCTGTTGCATTAGCTTGACCATTCCAATCACTTTGTGCTGTACTTCCTATTGCTGTATTATCAATATTTGACCATACTTGGGTGGGACTTTGGTCGGTCATTGCCACAATTAAGCCGTGTTCCCCTGTTGCATCAACCCAAAAAACAACCCCGCCACCATACAATTCACCTACATAATGGGGTGGTCGGCTTACACTTTGCCATAAGGGAGAGGCTGGTGTCCCCCTATTCACATAATAGCCCTCACCGTTGTCTATTTGGTAGATAAGTAAACCTTTTGCAGGATTTGCAATAGCATTTCGTTGGGCTTGTGTCATACGTGGCACTAAAACTCCTTTGTCGGTACTCTTTACATCAAGAATAGCCGAATTGTCTGCGGTAGTGCCATCTGTATTAATAGCTACATTTTGAGCTTTTACAGCATAGCTCATTCCAAAGGCTGCTAACATTAATACTATGAGTTTTTTCATGATAAATTGGGTTAAAGAAATTTTTAAAATTGCTATACAACTAAAACTCTAAAGAAAAGTTATTTGATTAACTAAGTCTTACTACAAAGCCTTTGCCTCGTTCCAATATTTGTCCATTTCTGCTAAAGTCATGTCTTTTAAGGCTTTACCGTCTTTTTTGGCTGCGGTTTCCAAATATGTAAACCTTTTGATAAACTTGTGATTGGTTCTTTCTAAGGCAGTTTCGGGGTTAATGTCTATGAAACGGGCATAATTGACCAAAGAAAACAACAAGTCACCAAATTCGCCTTCTGCTTTTGTTTTGTCAAAAGGTGTATCGTAGTTAAATTCCGCCTCAAATTCTTGCAATTCCTCTTGTACTTTTTCCCAAACTTGCTGCTTTTCTTCCCAATCAAACCCTGCTCCCCTTGCTTTTTCCTGAATACGCATGGCTTTCACTAAGGCAGGCAAAGAGTTAGGCACACCGCCCAACACAGACGCATTGCCTTTTTCTTGTAGTTTCAACTGCTCCCAATTTTGCTTGACCTGCTCCTCGTTTTCTACTTTTACTTCGCCGTAAATGTGCGGGTGTCTGCGTATCAGTTTGTCGCAAAGGCTATGAATTACATCTGCAATGTCGAAAGCCTCTTTTTCATCGGCTATTTTGGCATAAAAAACCAAATGCAGCAAAATATCGCCTAACTCTTTCTTGATTTCGTCTAAATCATTTTTGAGAATCGCATCAGACAATTCATACGTTTCTTCTATCGTCAGGTGGCGGAGGCTCTCTAAGGTTTGTTTTTTGTCCCAAGGACACTGTTCCCGCAGTTCATTCATAATTTGCAAAAGGCGTTGAAAAGCCTCTGCATATTTGGGGTTTTGTGGATTTATCATTTTGGGTGTCGAGATTTTATTTGTTCCTATGAATTTACGACCATTAATTTTAAACAAAAAAGCAACAAAAGCTACCTCAAAATTAGTAACTTTACTTCTAAATCAAACTTAACTTGCTCATGGCAAAGTACATTAACCCTTATACAGATTTTGGTTTCAAAAAACTTTTTGGAGGGGAAGGCAACAAAGACTTATTGATTGACTTTTTGAACCAACTTTTACCCTCACATCACCAAATTGCAGACTTAAATTTCCGCAACCCCGAACATTTGCCTGATTTGTCTGTAGAACGGAGAGCCATTTTTGATATTCATTGTAAGGCTGTTTCTGGTGAAAGATTTATTGTAGAAATGCAAAAGGCAAAGCTAAAATATTTTAAAGATAGAAGTTTGTTTTATGTTACTTTTCCTATTCGAGAACAAGCCCAACAAGGCGACTGGAATTTTAAGTTAGACGCAGTTTACTTTGTAGCTATACTTGATTTTGAATATGACGAAAAAGAAGAAGAAAGGAAATTTAGGCGTGATGTGGCTTTAAAAGACCAAGATGGAGATTTGTTTTTTGATAAACTACATTTTAAATTTTTACAAATGCCTTTGTTTAACCTACAAGAACATGAGCTAAAAAATAAATTTGATAAGTGGTGTTACTTTCTAAAAAATTTACAAAATTTTGACCATATACCAGCCATTTTAAATGAGCCAATTTTCCAAAAAGCCTTTGATACAGCAGCATTAGCCAGTTTAACAGTCGAGCAACGGGCTGTCTATGAGGAAAATCTTATCCAATATTGGGGAATGAAAAGTGCCATAGAAACTGCGGTAGAAGAGGCTGTTGAGGCAGCCGTAGAAACGACAAGAAAAGAAGGTAAAATTGAAATTGCTATAGCAATGTTAAACGATAAAGAAAAGCCTGAAAAGATAGCTAAATATACAGGCTTGACCGTTGAGCAGGTGGAAGAATTACGTGATAATTTGAAAAAGAAAAAATAGCATAGTTGTTAATATTTACCTCTCCAATCTTTTTATACTCAAAAATGGATTTTCTGTAGCATAGGCTTTAGCCTGTGCCTACACAGGCTAAAGCCTATGCTACAGATTAAAACCAATTTAGTTTCAATATAGTAATACTTTTGACAAACATTTATACTCATGTACCTTGCCAATTACATCAACGGAAGCTACCAAGCTCCACTTTCACAAAGTTACTTACCGAATATAAATCCTGCGTTGGGCAGTGTGTATAGCCACGTACCCGACAGCACTGCCGAAGACGTGGAGCAAGCCGTTATAGCTGCTCAAAATGCCTTTCCTTTGTGGTCAAAAACACCTGCTGCCGAAAGGTCAAGGATTTTGCTCAAAATAGCCGACCTTATCAACGAAAATCTGGAACAACTTGCCAAAGCCGAAAGCACAGACACAGGAAAGCCCATCACATTAGCCAAAAACATGGACATTCCAAGAGCTGCTGCCAACTTTCATTTTTTTGCTACCGCCATTTTGCACAGCCATACAGAGGCACACCATACAGACCAAACCGCCTTGAATTACACACTTAAACAACCTATAGGCTTAGTAGGCTGCATTTCGCCTTGGAATTTGCCTTTGTATTTATTCACTTGGAAAATTGCCCCTGCCTTAGCTGCGGGTTGTTGCATAGTGGCGAAACCGTCTGAACTAACTCCGCTAACGGCGTATTTATTGGGCGAAATTTGCACAAAAGCAGGTTTGCCCGCAGGTGTGTTAAATATTGTGCAAGGTTTGGGCAATAAGGTGGGACAAGCTATAGTAGCACACCCAAAAATCAAAGCCATTTCGTTTACAGGCGGTACGGCTACAGGCAAGCACATTGCAAGTGTGGCTGCCCCGATGTTCAAAAAATTGTCGTTAGAATTGGGCGGAAAAAACCCTACGATTGTTTTTGCAGATTGTAACTTTGAGGAAACCGTACAAACGGCAGTGCGAGCAGCTTTCACCAATCAAGGACAAATTTGTTTGTGTGGTTCACGCATTTTTATAGAAAGAAGTATTTACGACAAATTTAAAACAGCTTTCATTGCCCAAACCCAAGCCCTCAAACAAGGCAACCCTGCGGACAGTAGCACGCAAATAGGGGCTACAGTTTCAGAAGCTCATTACCATAAAGTATTGTCTTACATCAACTTAGCCAAAGAAGAAGGTGGTAAAATTTTGTGTGGTGGAACAACCCTAAAAGTAGCTGGCGAATGTGAAAACGGTTACTTCATTGCTCCTACGGTCATAGAAAATCTACCATTTGACTGCCGTACCAACCAAGAGGAAATTTTTGGGGCAGTAGTTACCCTACAACCTTTTGACACTACAGAAGAAGTGATACAATACGCCAATAGTACGGCTTACGGCTTGGCTGCAAGCATTTGGACAGAAAACCTGCGAAAAGCCCACCAAGTAGCTGCACAAATAGAAAGTGGCGTAATTTGGCTCAACTGTTGGCTATTACGGGATTTGCGAACTCCGTTTGGAGGCATGAAACAGTCTGGTGTAGGGCGTGAAGGGGGTTGGGAAGCCTTAGACTTTTTTATGGAAACTAAGAATATTTGTGTGAAGTTGTAGAACTAAGTAAAAATATATTTTAAAGTACATTCGCCTGTAGGCGAATACATTAACTATCAAACTATTCGCCTGAAGGTGAATATACTTTTATATTTACTTGTTATTTAAGAGTTTATACTCAATCAAAAATGGATTTTCTGTAGCATAGGCTTTAGCCTGTGCCTACACAGGCTAAAGCCTATGCTACAGATTAAGACCAATTTAGTTTCAGTATAAATACTTAACAAATTAATCAATAACCATCACCAACAAAAATGGAAGCAAACATTCAACACAAAATCAACGCATGGCTCAGTGGCAACTATGACGAAGCCACTAAACAGGCTATTCAACAAATGAACGAAAAGGATTTAGTTGATGCGTTTTACAAAGACCTCGAATTTGGCACAGGTGGCTTGCGGGGCATCATGGGCGTAGGTTCTAACCGCATGAACCGTTACACCGTAGGAGCAGCCACACAAGGCTTGGCAAATTACTTGAAAAAAACTTTCCCTAACGAACAAATCAAAGTAGCTATAGCCCACGACAGCCGTAACAACAGCCCCGAATTTGCGAATATCGTGGCAGATGTGTTTTCGGCTAATGGAATTTATGTCTATTTCTTCAAGGCTTTGCGTCCTACTCCCGAACTTTCTTTTGCTATCCGTTACCTCAAATGTCATAGTGGCGTGGTGCTTACGGCTTCGCACAATCCCAAAGAGTACAATGGTTACAAAGCCTATTGGACAGATGGGGCGCAAGTTACACCTCCGCATGACGAAAATATTATTGCCGAAGTAAACGCCATACAGTCTGTAGATGACATCAAATTTAACAGACTAAGTGCCAATGTTGCATTAATAGGCGAAGAAATAGACGACTTGTATCTAGACAAAATTGTAGGTTTGTCTGTTTCTAAATTGGCTATTCAACGCCAATCTGATATTAAAATTGTGTATTCGCCTTTGCATGGTACAGGCATTACTTTAGTGCCAAAATTGTTGAAGAAAATGGGCTTTAACAATGTCTATGTCGTAGAAGAACAAGCCACACCAGACGGCAATTTTCCTACGGTGGTGTACCCCAACCCCGAAGAAAAAGAGGCAATGACCTTAGCCCTTCGCAAAGCCAAAGAATTGAATGCGGATATTGTTATGGCTACAGACCCCGATTCGGACAGAGTGGGAATTGGTGTGAAAAACGACAAAGGCGAATGGATTTTGTTAAATGGCAACCAAACAGGTTCATTATTAATTGGTTACATGATTCAGGCGTGGAAAGAAGCAGGTAAATTGGACGGTACGCAAAACATCATTAAAACCATTGTAACCTCTGAATTGATAGACACCATAGCCGAAAAGAACGGCGTGAAGTGCTACAATACACTCACAGGTTTCAAATACATTGCAGGTTTGATACGTGAATTGGAAGGTCGTGAGCAGTTTATAGCTGGTGGCGAAGAAAGTTATGGCTACCTTATTGGAGATTTTGTACGGGACAAAGATGCTATTGCGTCTTGTGGTATGTTGGCGGAGTTGGTGGCGTATGCCAAAGACAAAGGCATGAGTTTATTTGAAATGTTGCAAGATACCTACACCAAATACGGTTTTTACTTAGAAGGTTTGATTTCTATGACCAAAAAAGGCAAAGATGGGGCAGAAGAAATTAAAGCTATGATGCGGAATTGGCGTGAAAATCCGCCTTTGACTATCAACGGCAGCAAAGTAGTACGTTTGTTGGACTTCCAAGAATTGGTAGAAAAAGATTTGCTAACGGGCAATGTTACACCTATTCAGCAGTATGTTTCAGATGTTTTGCAGTTTTATACCGAAGATGGCAGCAAAATTTCGGCAAGACCTTCTGGCACAGAACCCAAAATTAAGTTTTATATCAGTGTAAAAGGGCAACTCAACAACAAAGCCGACTACTACGCTGTAGAACAAACTTTAAAAGACAAGATTGATGCTATAGCCAAAGATTTGAAATTAGTCTAAAATAGGTTGATGTAAGTTATATTGCCTTTGGCTCAAATATTTACTAAAAAGGATTTAAAGAATTACTCTTTAAATCCTTTTTAGTAAATAAAATTAATGAATTTGATTAACCCCAATTACAACCTCTTGTGCAATCTTCATAAGTACGTGGAGTAGTATCTGTAAAACAACCACTATTTTGCGTAGCACAAGCAATGTGAGAACACATTTCTTGAGTAGTATCAGAAGGCGGGATACATTCAAAATAAGGGTCATTCGTAAAATTAAAACCACCTTTTACATTTTTTTGTTGGTTAGCATCTAATTGTGTAAGAGATACTTTCTTTAATGATAACTTTTTCATGAGTTTTTGAGAGTATTTGATAAGTAATTAAACCACTCAAAATTATGTAAGTTTTTACTAA
>CANGYA010000233.1 GCA_947457925.1 Cytophagales bacterium
GTAATTACCATTGTAATTATACAATAAAATGCACTAAAAAGTAACTAAAATTGACCTTGCACCCTAAAGGGTACGGTACATTTTGTAGTACGCAACTTACGTTAATTAATATCTTTATACTAAAAAAATTAGACTTTTCGATGGCTTTGTTGCAACGGTTAGTTTGCTTGAAATGAAATTTAACAAAATAGGCTATCTATATAATTGTTAAAATAATAACTTTTCTTTTGATAACTTACTTATTTATTACTTACAAATAGAGATAAATTTTGCGAAAAAACTAAAAAGCCCATTTCCAGCATTCTGACCGTTGCAACAAAGCCCTTTTCGATTGTAATATCCATTAGACTGTGCAGTTCACAGCCTAATGGATATTACAATCGAAAACAAGTTTGTAGTAGCATAGGCTTTAACTTAACTAATAAATTTATGTTTAAGACTTACTGAAGGTACTCTACAAGATACTTGTTTTCCAAATAAAACATAACGATTTTTTGCTATAATATCATAAAGGCTATTTCTAAAAGAAGCAGGAATAATAATAAATATATATGCAAGAGCTAAGATACCTCCTAATTTTTTGCATATCATCAGTACTGCATCTGATTTAGTTAAAGCAGACTGTTTATGTAGTAAAACAATAGTATAAATACTTTTTGTATTAATATTATATTTTACCAAAACTTCCTTTCCTAAATTAGACTGAAGAGACGCAAATCGAAATTGATTTTGTACATCATGGTCTATGATAAAGTTTATAAAACCATTACAGAGGTTACAAACCCCATCAAATAAGATAATATTTTCATCTTCCATTTTATTCAATAGTTAAGAGTTTGGTATTTCTACGTTGTATTATCCAATTAGTAATGAATGTGGTGATAACTAAGATTCCCAAAATCAAATCCTTTAACTGCCATAAATAAGGTAAATCATCTATTACTTCTTCTGAGTCTTCTTCTCCTTGTACATCACTATTTAGTGCCTCAACTCCATCTTTAAGACTTTCTATAATAGAGGTATCAATAAGATAGTAATACAAGGCATCAAAACAGAGTAAAACAACTGAATTAATCAAAAAAAGGGCTATGGCTTTGTAATACCACTGCACAGATGTCTGTGTTTGGTCTTTATAGGTAAACAAAGGAATAATTAAACTGCTTATGAATACAATAGGAAGTGGCAAAAATAAGAGCAAAAAACCTTTGGCTACCTCATTATTAAAATCTACCAATAAATAAGCCCCCGAATAAATAAAAAAAAGACTAATAATAGCAAGCCAAAATGCAGACTGATATAGTTTAGGGTTAGTAAAAATAGTTTTTATCATGTTTGACGGGAATATTTAAAGTTTAGAATAGTTGTTTTTTTATTTTGCAAATATATGAAAAAAGTAGCCCATTCTTTATTTGTATAAAAGAAGCCATAAATCATCATGAAAAGTATTTCAAAATCATATATCATCATGAAAAAATAGATGCCAAGGTGTAGTAAAATCCCTGCTCCAATAAAGTAGTTTCGCCAATATTTAAACCATACTAACACAGGAAAATACATCTCAAATAAGATGGTAAAATAAGTTGAAATGGTGATGATATAGCCATTATTATTAAAGTAATGATTAAAGGGGCTAGAAAATCTATCTAAATGAAGAATGTAATAGTTTGCTACGCCATTAAACCAAACATCTGCATGAACTTTATGTAAAGCTGATACGAAATAGACTAAACAAAGATGCAAAATAATAGAGTAAGCAGCCAAGTTGGATAGAACATTTTTTATTCGTATAAATTTATCTTTAGACGAACTTTTGTTAATAGCGAAAAACTGGTAGCTATCTGCAAAACACATATATAATACTACAAATATCAGTAAGTTATCGCCACCATTTAATAAGGCACCAGTAAAATCTTGGGTTGCCTTTAAAGAAATATATACTACTACGGAAACAAAGTATCTACCTACACCAAAAAAATACAGTAATAACAAAATAACCATGTATCCTATAAACAAGAGATAATTATTTTGTATAAGTGTGTATAATGGTAAGAATAGTTTTGGGGTGTGTACCCAAAAGCTACTAGGGGAGTATATAATGCTTAAACTCTCCCACTGTAAAATTATTTTCTTTATGATATGAAAGCAGATATACAATCGAAATATAGGAAAATAATATTTGAAATGATTTTCTCTTTGTAAATAATTAAGCATATTCATTCAATAGGAATAATAGGAGATTGGTAAACTTTATCTTCTGTTATTTTTATAGTGGAGTCCCTTAGAGAAAAAGGTTTTATATTTTCATAAGTAATGATGAAGTACATTTTATTTTTTTCTTTACTCACACCATTCTTACGTGCAACTATTTTTCCATAGTTTATTAGAGTTCTTACCTCATCAGTTTTTTCTATGTACCTCCACACTTCCTGTTCATAAAATTTTGTAGCACACTCTGTTTCTATCAAATTAGTGCAATTCAGCTCTTTGTAGACTTTATAATTATCTCTTAGGTAATCAGTCAAACTCGTAGCATTATTAGACAGTATGTATTCTACAACACTTTATTTCTCGCCAAAAGGATATTTATCTCTTTTTGCTTGATTAATTATTCCCAAAACCTCATATACTGATTTGTCTGAACTTAGAGAATCTTTTAAAAAGATATAATAAAGACGGTCATTTGATTTTGGGGGTGGTGCAAATAAAGCCCATTTTTGATGGAAAATTTTTGAAAATATTTTTTCATACTCTAAAAAATTAATTTTCAAAAAATTATCTGGTAAGTTCATAAACAAGGTTAGCAGCCAATATGACAAAAAAACTACAAATAGCAGAAATGTAATAATAGTCGTTTTCATTATTAAATTTATTATTTAAAGAAGGGGTTAAAAATATTTACCCCTTCTTTAATGGTCTTAATTAAGTTCTTTCATTTTCATGTTCTTTTCTACCTTGATTTGTTGTGCTTGTTCAATTGCGTAGTCACCACCTAATAATGCACCTGCTACATTGATTAATAGATAAACAGCTTCACGGCATGTTCCATTCCAAATGGCTTTGATTCTATTAACCTCTACTAATGAATTATTTGCAGAGATGTTTCCTGTAGAAGAGTAGTTATTTGCTGCACCTAAGTTAGTATAGTTATTACTAACAGCAGGCAATGAAATAGACATTAAGCAAACAGCAAAAGCAACAGTACAAATAAGTACCTTTTTTGAAAAAAAATTAATTTTTTGCATCTTATTATGTAAATTTAGGGTTAAAAATTACATTGCAAAACTTCAAAGAAATTGTTACTATTATTAAACAAATATGTTTATATATAAACAATTTTTAGTAAGTTTAAACATTTAGAGTCCCTGTAATTTAAAATTTCTACAAAAAACACCATGAAAACCCTTCAATCATTCACCCACAAAAGCCTTTTAATAGGTTTTTTAGTTTGCCTTTGGGCGTGTGGCAGCAAAGAAAAACCAAACACCGAAGGCAACAATGCCCCTGTCATTGAAAACACAACGCCCAACTCTACTACGCAAACTAATACGGCTAATTTAGTGATTTACAAAGGGGACACGCCTTACATTACAATACAAAAAGGCAATGACAAAGCCGAAATTACGGTAGAACAAACGGTATTGCGAGTACACCAACGCAAAGACGACAAACGCAAATATGAAACACCTCAAGGGATTATTGCCGAAATAAAGTACAAAGAGGAAGGTTTTAAACTAAGAACACCAGATGGGCAGTTGCGATGGAAAGTGAACATAGATAGTGAAAAAATCAAGATTAGCGACAATGAAGAAAACAATAACCCCTACGAAATTAAACAAAACGACAACCAAAAAGTAAAAATCAAACGCAACGACACCGAAGTAGCTACTGCCAAAGAACACGAAGGCGGAAAAATAAGCATTGAGGCTACCAACGGACAAACCCAACTGCAATTTAAAGACGGTTCTCTCAAAAAATCTTTGGCAGTATTAGCCCTTGATGATTTACCAATGACAGACAGGGTAATCATATTTTATGAACTTTGGGAACAAGGGCAGTAGATAGCCTAACAGTACTATTTCCGTAAAGAAATAATACTGTTAGCAATTTTAATCATTTAAATTATTAAATCAAATGAAATTTTTTCAAACATTCTTTTTACTACTATTGCTTGCGTTTACCACACAAGCACAAAATAACTATTTCACCTATAACAAATTGATACAAAAAGCAGAAAGTCATATAATGGACTCTGCCTATAAAAAAGCTATTAAGGCGTACAAGAAGGTATATCAGCAATATGATAAAACTTTTGTGCGAGATGATATTAATGCAATGGTTTGTGCGTTAATCATCAAAGATTATGAAAGTGCAGTGTTTTTTGATAAAAAACGTATTATCAAAAATACCCCTTTGCCAGAACTAATGACAGCTGATTGGCAAACCTACCAACAATCTTCTGCATATTTAGCAGCTAAAAAAGAGTTAGATAGTTTACAACATTATGGCGAACAACTACGTAAAAATAGCCGTTTAGCATTTTTATATGACAGTTTAGCCACACAAGACCAAGTAGTGCGTAAGCAACCCAACTATATTAATGGCAAGGACACTACTATCTTAATTACAGATAGTTTAAACCTGATAGCCTCTGCCAATTTGCTCAAAAATCAAGGTTATGCAGACAATATTTTATGGGGAAAATCACAACCTTTTGACATCATTTTACGCCACAACACACAATACAGTAAAGGCACTTTATTGCCTTTAATCTATGAAGAAGTTAAGAAAGGAAATTATGACATTTATCAATATTGTTTTCATTATGACGAGTGGACACGACATAATCCAACAGAAAAGATAGAAGACAGAGAAAAAAAGTTTACTCATTTTCTAACCAATACTCATTTTACTGGTGTTTGGGCTATCGTCCATAACAAATTGTATCGACTCAAATTAAGTAAAACACAAGAAAAAATTGTGAATAAAAATAGAAAGTTATTAGGTTTCGGTACACTTCAAGAAGCCTATCAGAAGCAAATTTTTTCTACTCAAGATAAAAGATTTTTGTTCTCTAATATTATTGCTGCTATGAGGCATGGTAGCCCACAAGGAAAATTAGGCGATTTCTTTGCAAAGATACTTACTACACATTTTGAATTAGTACCATTTAACTTAGTTGGTCGAGCCTTTATACAAGACAGAGGTTTAATACCGTAGCACAAACTATTTTTATAAAAAAAGCTGTAGCTCTGTGCTACAGCTTTTTTGTTTACTACTGAAAACTTGCATAATGGTAGGTATATTTTTTATGAAAACTACCGTTTTGCTCGTAGTGTTTTTCTATCAATAAATGTTGGCGGTTGTACCTGTAGTTGATGATTCGGTGCAGTCCGTCTATTTCTTTGTATTCATACTTGCTCAATAAATGGTGTTTGTAGTGGTAATGTGCCTCTGCTATTTTTTGGTTGTTCAGTTTCCACGTAATACTTTTGAGTTGGTGCTTGTCCGTATAAGTGTACTCTTGTGCATTAGGATTTTGTGGGTCGACAGAGTTTTCTGTACGTACTATATTGCCTGCCTTGTCATACTCCGTAGATTCTACTAATTGGAACACACCTTTTTCGTCTGTACTTGCTACCGTTACTTTTTTGAGATGCTGCTTGCCAAAATATTCATAATGAGTTCTTTGGACTATAGAATCTTGCCCTGCATATACTACATTGTAAAAATTTTTGCGAGAACCATCATTATTTCTTGCTACCCACTCTCTCTCTACCAATTCATTATCTTGCAAAACCCTCACCTCCAGCAAACTATCTTTGCTATTGTATTTGTAATATTTGGCAAATAAACTTTCGCGGTGGCTGCCCGTTTCTTGTACTATCAAGCCCTTTTCGTTATAAACATAATCGTGCGATTCTGTCATAGCCGTATCCTGCCAAGTTTCTTTGCGTACCACTCTTTTTTTTGTATCAAAAAACGTAACCCGCACTTGTTTTAGTCCTTGGTCATACATAATGCTGTCTATCTCTTTATTATTTTCATAGTGAATCCCTCTAAATTCTACCTCACCAAGACCGTATTCACTTCTTGAATGAGCCGTTAGTTGTCCCTCCGCATTGTACGTATAATAGTCGCCTCTAAAGTGCATTTCTTCGGGGCAGTGGTTTTGTGTAAGGGCAATAAGTCTGCCTTTAGTATCAAATTCTTTTTGCAAAAACAAACAGCTATCTCGCAGCCCCACAAACTTAGATTTGTCCCATGCAGATTGTTCCCACACCGTAATCATACTTACCCTATTCGTTTGAATTTCTTTTTGTGTATGTTCAAACTCCTCTTGTTGAGCTTGCAGTTTTGTAGCAAGCACCCCAAAAAAACAGCACCAAATCATAAAGGCTATTCGCATAGTGTTGAACATTAGAAGGTTGTGGAATCCTTCATGCTGCCATGAAGTTATGTATTCATAAAAATACAAAAATTATACCTATATTTAGTACATTTTGAATCTTTATTACAGGCAATACGCCTATAACAGAAAGTAGCTTTGTTGCAACGTATATTTACTTATGCGTTGCATTTTCTTAGTTTTCAAAAATTTTGACACTTTTAGATTTATTGTTTTGCAACTCAAAATTACACCCAAAGCCCTTTTAAACAAAATGTAGCTGTGCAACAAAGTTATTATGAATTAGAAAATAAATAATTTTTTTTACATTAAAAATAGTAATAACTTTGCTGAATATAAAAAGTGGAAAACTCCGAAATGCCACATAAATTAAAGAAAGTAGGCAAAACCATTTATGTTTAAAATAATGAAACGTATTTTTTATTTTCTTATTTTTTTGATGATATCTTCTTGCGATAATCATCTTACCCCCCCCCCATGAATTAAACTCTTTACTTAAAGAAGCTCCCCTTACAATAGTAAAAGATATAGCCACTCAACTAAATCCTGTAGTTGTCATAAAGCATAAAGCAGCAAGGCAAACTCAAGAATTTAATAATAATTTTGAGATACAAGTTATTAAAAATCGTGTTGGTACGGTAGATATGTACATTATTAATTAACGTAAGTTGCGTAGTGCCTAACTGTAGAACGGACTTTAGTCCGTTTTTGGGTGCTTCTTATGAAAAAATTGATTTTTATAGGAAAAGTTCCTCGTTTTTATTGCTAAAAACGGACTAAAGTCCGTTCTACAGGCACTA
>CANGYA010000234.1 GCA_947457925.1 Cytophagales bacterium
CAAAGAATTGTTATAATCTTTCCAATTAGTAACTTTATATTTATATTTGTTAGGGCTTTTTGGCGGATTTTCCATGTAACTGTTTATTCAGCAAAATAAAGTTACTCAAAAAGCCCTTTTAAACAAAATTTAGCGGTGCAACAAAGCCCTTTCCAAGTCTAAAAGACTTGGAAAGTATTTTTTAGTTTTGTGTACCAATACTTTTTTGATAACTACCAAATTTTTGAATTTTTATTTGTATATTAATAAGTAATCAATCTGCCTAAAAGGTTGTTTCAGTATAGCATAAAATTTATCAAACTTTAATAAAAATCATAATCCTGTCAATCTTGTAATCCTGTCAAACCTCTCTTATTTTCACATCATTATCAAAACCCACGTCAAAATGATACAAGCATGGTTATTAGCCTTTCGTTTGCGTACCTTACCGTTGGCATTATCAAGTATTTTTATGGGAAGTTTTTTGGCAGCCCAACAATTTGCTTTCAAGATAGAAATATTTTTGTGTGCAGTCCTCACCACTATCTTCTTGCAAGTCCTCTCTAATCTTGCCAACGATTACGGCGACTCCCAACATGGGGCAGACTTAGTGCCTACACGCAAAGCCCCCAAAAGAGCCGTACAAGCAGGGCTAATTACCGCCCAACACATGAAAATAGGTATGCAAGTATGCGGAGTATTGGCATTTATAAGTGGACTTGCCTTGCTCAAAGTTTCTATAGGGTATAATTTGCAATTATTTATTATCTTTTTGCTCTTAGGAATTTTTGCCATTATCGCAGCCATTACCTACACCGCAGGGGCAAAACCCTATGGCTATGCAGGTCTGGGCGACATTTCTGTACTTATTTTCTTTGGTTGGGTGGGCGTATTAGGCGTATATTTTCTTTACACCCAACAATTTGTACCTTTACAACTATTGCCTGCCACTTCTTGCGGGCTTTTTGCAGTAGCAGTTCTCAATCTCAACAACATTAGGGACATAGAATCCGATAAATTGGCTGGTAAGTATTCTATTCCTGTGCGTTTGGGCAAACAAAGTGCGGTACTGTACCATTGGGCTTTATTGTTAGTGGGGCTAAGTTGCACGATTATTTATACATTTTTCACCTACCAACAACCGCAACAATGGTTATTTTTGGTAGCCGTTCCGCCTGTCCTTTACAACGGGTTCAAGGTGCAAACTACCCAAGACCTCGCAACATTAGACCCTTTACTCAAACAAATGGCACTCACCACTTTACTATTTGTCCTTACTTTTGGGGTAGGTGGTTTACTGTAAATACACAATTAAGCCGTTTTTTCGTGAAAACTAACAAAGAATTTGTAGAAAAGTAAAATATTTTTATACCAAAGTCTTTGATTTCGAAAATTTTACTAACTTTGCAAACATTTTTTAAGCCGTACACCAAAATTAGCTTTAACACTTAACAACAATGAAAGTAAAAGCATCAGTTAAGAAAAGAAGTGCCGATTGCGTAATAGTAAGACGTAAAGGCAAAGTGTACGTTATCAACAAGAAAAACCCTAAATTTAAACAAAGACAAGGTTAATCTTTGATTACGTCATTTAAACACTCAAAATTGTAACAAATTATGGCAAGAATTGCAGGTGTCGACATTCCTGATAACAAAAGAGGTGAAATAGCCTTGACGTATATCTACGGAATAGGTCGTTCTTCTTCAAAAAAAATCTTGGCTAAAGCAGGTATTGATTTAGACAAAAGACCTTCACAGTGGTCAGACGCCGAAACCAAAGCAATACGTGATGTTATTGCGAATGGCTACCGTACTGAAGGTGAGCTTCGTTCAGAAGTATCTTTGAACATCAAACGTCTTATGGACATTGGTTGTTACAGAGGTATCCGCCACCGTAAAGGTTTACCTGTTCGTGGTCAAACGACAAAGAACAACGCCCGTACTCGTAAAGGCAAACGTAAAACAGTTGCGAAGAAGAAAACAGCAACTAAGAAGTAATCTTAACTCGATGAAATGGCTATTATGTGCCGCATAACATTATGCAATTCATAATAAGTTTCATCACAAAGACCTCAACATTATGGCAGCGCAAGCATCTAAGAAAAAAGACAAATCAAAAAAGAGAGTTGTAGTAGTAGAAGCTGTAGGACAAGCTCACATCAAGGCTACTTTCAACAACGTAATTATCTCTATGACCAACTTGGCGGGTCAAGTTATCACTTGGTCGTCAGCTGGTAAAATGAATTTCAAAGGTTCTAAGAAGAACACCCCTTACGCTGCACAAGTTTCTGCACAAGACGCAGCTAAAGCAGCCTACGATTTGGGACTTCGCAAAGTAGAAGTTTTTGTGAAAGGGCCGGGTGCAGGTCGTGAGTCTGCCATTCGTACTATCCAAGCAACAGGCATTGAAGTTACTACTATAAAAGACGTAACTCCACTTCCACACAACGGCTGTCGTCCTCCTAAGAAAAGAAGAGTATAAGCTCTGTTTTTCGGTCATTGGAAGCTGAATCTCTGTGTATTTTGGCACAAAGACGCAATGACAAATTTATTCAGACGTTGCACAACGTCATTACATTATTTAATAACTTAAAAAATAAAAGACCATGGCAAGATATACAGGTCCTAAGTCGAAGATTTCAAGACGTTTTGGCGAACAAATCCTCGGACCTTGCAAAGAATTAAAACGTAAGAGTTATCCACCGGGTCAGCACGGGAAAACTAAACGTAAAAAAGAAGGTGAGTATGCAAAACAATTAGCTGAAAAACAAAAAGCTAAATACATCTACGGCGTTTTAGAACGTCAGTTTGCTAAGACCTTCAACGAAGCAGCCCGTAAAGGCGGTGTAACAGGTTTGAACTTACTTCGTTTATTGGAAGCACGTTTAGACAACACTGTGTACCGTTTAGGCATAGCTCCTACACGCCGTGCAGCTCGTCAGTTAGTTTCTCACAAACATATCACAGTGAATGGTGAGGTAGTAAATATTCCTTCATTCTCACTTCGTCCGGGTGATGTAGTAGAGGTTCGTGAAAAATCTAAAGCATTAGAAACAGTAACGAACTCTGTATCAGCAAAAGTAAACCGTTTTGGTTGGTTAGAATGGGATGCTAAAAACTTAACTGGCAAATTCATCAGTTTCCCTGAAAGAGCAGACATTCCTGAAAATATCAAAGAACAACTTATCGTTGAGTTGTATTCTAAATAATAATATACTTTCTATAAAAGAGTTGGGGAATTGTTTTTCCCAACCTTTTATGGTCAATTATTTGTTCAAATCTTTTTATTATTTCTTCAATCTTAAAATCAAAGAGCTACCAATATGTCTATTTTAGCATTTCAAATGCCAGATAAAGTGGTGATGGAAAAAGCAGACGACTTTCAAGGTCTGTTCGAGTTCAAACCATTAGAAAGGGGATTTGGTACTACGATTGGCAATGCTATTCGCCGAGTGTTGCTATCTTCTTTAGAAGGATATGCTATCATAGGTATCCGCATACCAGGCGTATTGCACGAATTCTCTACTATAGAAGGCGTGTTGGAAGACGTAACCGAAATCATCTTAAACCTTAAAATGGTAAGGTTCAAGAAGTTAATGGAAGAACCTGACGAAAGAATCACAGTTTATCTGAAAGGAAAAGACGTATTCAAGGCAGGCGACATTAATGATTTCACCTCTTCTTTCCAAATCTTAAACCCAGACCATGTGATTTGCCACATGGACTCAGGCGTTGATTTTGAGATTGACCTTCACCTAAACAAAGGACGTGGGTATGTACCTGCGGAGGAAAATAAAGTGGATAACGCAGTGGTAGGCTATATTCCTATTGATGCTATCTTCACGCCTATCAAAAACGTAAGATATGCCATAGAAAACACTCGTGTTGAACAAAGAACTGACTACGAAAAGTTGATATTGGATATAACGACTGATGGTTCTATTCACCCTGAAGATGCCTTAAAAGGAGCTGCAAAAGTATTGATTCAGCATTTCATGTTGTTCTCTGACGAAAGAATTATGTTGGAAACCATGAAAACAGATGAAGACGAAACAGTAGATGAAGAAATCTTGCATATGCGTAAGCTATTGAAGACTTCTTTAGCTGAGTTAGACTTGTCTGTGCGTGCATTCAACTGTTTGAAAGCAGCAGAAATCAAGACTTTGGGTGATTTAGTACAATTAGACATTGCTGATATGATGAAGTTCCGCAACTTCGGTAAGAAGTCTTTAACGGAACTTGAACAATTAGTTGCTGATAAACAACTAACTTTTGGTATGGACGTAAGTAAGTACCGTTTAGATGAAGATTAACAATATTTACTACAATGAGACACGGTAGAAAAATCAATCATTTAGGGAGAACAAGTTCACACAGACATGCTTTATTGAAAAATATGTCTATCTCTCTAATTTTAAATAAAAGAATAACTACTACGGTGGCTAAGGCTAAAGCTCTTCGCCAGTATGTAGAACCTTTATTGAACAGAGCAAAAGAAGATACAACACACTCTCGTCGTATTGTATTCGACTATTTGCAAAGCAAAGAGGCTGTTCAGGCTTTGTTTGATGAGGTAGCTCAAAAAATCGCAGGTCGTAATGGCGGTTATACTCGTATCATTCGTCTTGCTCCTCGTCAAGGGGATAACGCCGAAATGTGTTTAATCGAACTAGTAGATTACAATACATTCTTGGGTGGTGAGAAGAAAGAGAAAGTGAAGACTCGTCGTGGTCGTCGTAAAAAAGGTGCTAGTGAAACATCTGTTGATACTACTCCTGAAAACAACGATACTACAGCAGAAGCATAGTGTTCTTTCTGAAGAAAGTATAAAAATAAAAACGTTGGCATTTTACACCAACGTTTTTTGTTTTTATGAAAACTGAGAGCCTTTAGTTCTATTTACCTCCTCTAAAAACTGTTTGATACGCTGTTCTTGATTTTTCTGGCAAATTAAGAGTACGTTTTGATGTTCTACTACAATATAATCTTCTAAGCCTTGTATAACAGCTAATCTTTCTGGCGGTACACGAATAATACTGTCATGCGTTTCATAGGTCATAATATTGCCTTTCAATACGTTACCATCTTTGTTTTTGTCCGAAAATTCATACAAAGATTTCCAAGTGCCTAAATCTGACCAGCCCAAATCGCAAGGTAATACATAGACGTTATCGGCTTTTTCTAAAATAGCATAGTCTATCGAAATGTTGTGGCATTGTTGGTAGAGTTTTTTAATAGCCTCTGGTTCTTGTGGCGAAAAGAAACTGTATTGTGTTTCTGTGAATAATTCAGCCATTTCGGGCATATACTTTTCAAAGGCATCAATGATAGTTTTGACATTCCATACAAAAATTCCTGCATTCCACACATAATCACCACTGTCCAAAAATGCTATGGCTAATTCTAAGTTTGGCTTTTCTGTAAATGTCTTTACTTTTTGTATTCTTGCATCTGTACCTATTTCCGAAAGTTGTATGTATCCGTAGCCTGTGTCTGGGCGTGTAGGTTTGATGCCTAAGGTGAGTAGTAAGGGGTTTTGGGCTACTGTCCACAAGGCGGTTTGTACTGCCTCCGAAAAATCATCTTGTTTCAAAATAATATGGTCGGCAGGGGCTACTAAGATGTTGGCGTTGTCTGTACGGCGACGAATTTTATAACACGCATAGGCGATACACGCAGCCGTATTTCTCATGTACGGCTCTAATAAAATTTGGCTGTCATTCAGTTGTGGCAACTGTGTTTTAACATGAAAATAGTAGTCGGCATTTGTTACTACAAAAATATTTTCGGGTGGGCATACATAGTGTAACCTCTCCACTGTAGTTTGAAGGAGGGTTTTCCCATTACCCAAAATATCAATAAACTGTTTGGGGTGATTGGTACGACTCATAGGCCAAAATCTTGTACCAATGCCACCTGCCATAATCACGACATAATTATTTTTAATATGATACACTTCGTTTGGTTTCATGTATGCGTCTTTTTATTCAAGTAAAATAAGCACCCCAATAACAAAAAGCTATTGAGGTGTAACAGTTTCTTTCAATAAGTTAATTACGTAGTATTTATTGTAATTCACAATAAAAATAATTTTTTCTTTTAAACGGCTACGTTATTTTCTCTTAAGGCCTCATTCAAAGAAGTTTTGAGGTCGGTTGCAGCTTTGCGTTTACCTATAATCAAGGCACAATTTACTTGATATGCTCCCGCAGGGAATTGCTTGGTGTAGCTGCCCGGTATTACCACAGACCTTTCTGGTACGTAGCCTTTGTATTCTACAGGCGTATCTCCTGTTACGTCTATCACTTTTGAACTACCTGTAACCACTACGTTTGCTCCTAAAACAGCCTCTTTGCCTATTCTTGCCCCTTCAACCACAATACAACGAGAACCAATAAAAGCACCGTCTTCTATGATAACAGGAGCTGCCTGCACAGGTTCTAACACGCCACCAATGCCTACACCTCCGCTTAGATGTACATTTTTGCCGATTTGGGCGCAGCTGCCTACTGTAGCCCAAGTGTCGACCATTGTGCCACTATCCACATACGCCCCAATATTGATATAAGAAGGCATTAAAATAGTGCCTTTATTCACAAAAGCCCCGTGACGGACTACCGCAGGAGGCACAATTCTTACACCTAATTCTTCATAACCTCTTTTCAAAGGCATTTTGTCGTGGTATTCAAAAATACCAACTTCCCATACTTGCATACGTTGTAGGGGAAAGTACATGATGACAGCTTTTTTCACCCATTCGTTTACCTGCCAGCCTGTTTCTGTGGGAGTAGCCACACGCAGTTTACCTGCATCTAAGTCGTTGATAACATGGCGAACTGCTGCTTCTACGTCTTTATGCTGCAGTAATTCACGATTTTCCCATGCTTGTTCTATGATTTTTTGTAAATCCATGTTCAGTATATTTTAAGTTGTCAATATTTTTGATTAGCCATCAGAAAGAGGCTTTATAGTTCATAAAAAAATCCCTTATTTTTGTAGTGCAAACTAACTAAAATAGGGGGATTTATGTCAGAAGACTAAACAAAGAGGTTGTGGTAAAAAATGTATGATAAATAACAAATTGACAATGAGTTAGTTATATTGTAAAACCTTCTAAATTTTTACAAAAATGATAACTTGTCCTCATTGTCAAAACAAACATATTAATAAAAATGGTAAAAAATCTACAGGTACACA
>CANGYA010000235.1 GCA_947457925.1 Cytophagales bacterium
ATGGCGACCTGAATATGCAGATGCCGAATTTGAAACAGAAGACGGTAAGTATGTTTGCGGTTGGTCTGTCGAAAAAATGTCAAAACGGTGGTACAATGTCGTAAACCCTGATGACGTAGTAGCCAAATACAGTGCAGACACTTTGCGTTTGTACGAAATGTTTTTAGGTCCTTTGGAACTGTCTAAACCTTGGAGTACACAAGGCATAGACGGCACACACAAGTTTTTGCGTAAGTTGTGGCGTTTGTTCTATGACGACAAAGGCACTTGGCGAGTAGTAAACGAGGCAGCCAACAAAGACGAATTGAAGACTTTGCACAAAACTATCCGCAAAATTCGGGAAGATTTAGACCGTTTCGCCTTCAATACGCCTGTAAGTACGTTTATGATTTGTGTAAACGAATTAACAGATTTGAAATGCCACAAGCAAGAAATTTTATCGGAATTGTTGGTGTTGTTGTCGCCGTTTGCACCGCACATTACCGAAGAATTGTGGTTTGCCTTGCACCATGCCGATAAAAATTTGGCAGATTGGAAGGCGGAATACAGTGTGATGAACAGCACTTTCCCGCAATTCAAGGCGGAATATGTAACCGAAAATAGTTTTGAGTACCCTATTTCTATCAACGGAAAAGTACGCCACAAAATGACTTTCGGTTTAGATATGCCTACCACAGACATAGAAGCACAAGTATTGGCTGCGGAAGCCGTACAAAAATGGTTGGACGGTAAACCACCGAAAAAAGTGATTATCGTACAAGGAAAAATTGTGAATGTGGTGATATAAAGACCTCACCCCCAACCCTCTCTCCATTTGGAGAGGGGGCTTTTTTGACCCTTTAAGGTCAAAATTGATGTAAAACTTCCCCTCCCCATTTGGAGAGGGGAAGTTTTTTAAGCCAACTGCCAACCCATTACCAAAACATCATCTCGTTGTTCAGTGCCTTGTCTGTACGTATCAAACTGATGAATCAAAGCATTTTTTTGCTCTTGTATTGGTAGTTGAGCTATTTGATTTAGCACTACCACCATTCGCAATTCTCCTAAATTTTCTCTTTGAGCATTGCATTGGTCACTGTAACCGTCTGAACACAAATAGAGTAAGGTCGAGGCTTGTAAATCCAAAGAGTGTTTGGTAAAACTATAATTTTTGTTGTGTTTACCACCAATAGATTTTCTATCTCCTTTTTGGGTAATAATCTGACTACCAGACTTTTGTGTATAGTACAAACTGCGTTTTGCTCCTGCAAACTCTATGTTGTAGCTGCCTTGTTCCCAAACTACTAAGGCTACGTCCATGCCGTTATTGTCTTTTCCTTCTTGCTGTTTGAGGGCATGATAAACTTCTACATTCAGTTCTGTTAAGATTTTTTCGGGGCTATAAATCTTTTGAATCTTTACAATATTGTCCAACAACATATTGCCAATCATAGACATAAAAGCACCCGGTACACCATGCCCCGTACAATCTACGGCAGCCACGAAAATATGATTATTTTCTCTTTCTATCCAATAAAAATCTCCTGAAACTACATCTTTTGGGCGGAACATCACAAAATAATTAGGTAAAAACCTTTTCACTTGTTCGTCTATCGGCAAAATAGCCTCCTGAATAATCTTGGCAGCTTGCACACTTTTCTGAATCTGTGAAAACTGCAACTGCAATACATCTTTCTGTTCCGTAATTTGGCTATTTGCTTCCTGAATGTCTTGGTACGCCGTTACTAATTTTTCTTGTTGCAACTGTATGTTGTCCCGTTGGGTGGCTATTTCTTCTTTTTGTTGGTTAATTTCGGCAGTACGAATTTGCACCAACTTCTCTAATTCCTCGTTACGGCGTTTGATAATTGCCAAACGACCCTGATAAACGGCATAACCCATACCACCCACTACAACTACACATAGCAAGTAAAACCACCAAGTTTGATAAAAGAAAGGCTGCAATTCAAATTCCAACGTAGCTCCTACTTCGTTCCACAATCCATCATTGTTACAAGCTATAACCCTGAAACGGTACTTGCCCGCACTAAGATTGGTATAAACGGCGTTTCGTTCTGTACCTGCCTCTATCCAGTCTTTGTCCAATTTTTCTAATTGGTACTTAAACTTGACTTTGGGCGAAGCCAACAAACTAAGGGCAGTGTAGTGAAAAACAAACCTTTTTTTACCTGCACCCAGCGTAACAGCTTGGCGTATATCTACCATTTCATTATCCACCATGAAACTCTCTATGAACACATTAGGGCGTAAAGGGTTTACGGCTATACTATCGGGGTTAATTACCGCCACTCCGCCCAATGTAGGAAACCATAGTTTTCCGTCTTGGGCTATAGTCGTGAGGGTTGCCCCTACACACTGTTCGTTTTTCATGCCGTCATGTTTGCCATAGATTTCATAAAAAAACTGTTGGGTGGTGTCTTTGGTAAATTTTAGTAAATCTTGGTACGCCACTTTTACGATACCTTTTGAGCTTGGCAGCCAAAAATTTCCTTTTTTGTCTTTCAAAATATCGTACAAAGCAAAATAAGACAATTCGCCAAATTGATAGACTTTCTTCGTTTGTGGGTTGAGCAAAGACAAACCTGCATTGGTAGCCAACCAAAACTTATCCGCACTTTCGGGATAGACACTAAAAACAAGGTTGCTTGGTAAGCCATTTTCTACACCATACCGCACAAATTCGCCATTTTTTTGCATCACAAACAAGCCCGCATCATTGGTGGCTGCTAATAAATTCCCCTGATTGTCCTCTTTGATGCACATAATAAAATTAGCAAAGCCAGACTTTTTGTTATACGCCTGAAATTGCTTGTCGCCAATGACTTTAATTAAACCTGCTGCACGAGTTGCCAACCAAATAGTGCCTTGTTTGTCCTCAAATATTTGGTTTACCATGTTATCGGGCAAACCTGTTTTTTCGTTCCACAATTCTTCCGTTCCGTTGGGCAATATTCGCAACAAACCTATTTCGGTAGATACCCAAAGTATGCCTTTGCTGTCTTTCAAAAAGTACCTTACTCTTTGGTTACCTATGTCTGTTCGTATTGAAAATGTACTAATTTGGTTGTCTTTTAATCTATAAATATTCTTAGCATCACAGCCAATTAGGTATTCGTTAGGCGTAATTTCATAGACATAGTTGATGATATTTGAGCCTAAACCTTCTAAGGTTGTATAGTTCGTAAATTTCCCATCTTTCATTCTGCTCAATCCTCCCCGATACATTGCCAACCACAAACTCCCCTCTTTATCAAATGCCATATCCCGTATCCACTTGTTACTGAGTCCATTACTCTCGTCTAATATTTCCAACTTATGCGTAGAGGTTTTGTATCTTATCAAGCCTTTGGCAGTAGCTAACCAAAAATCTTGTGAACCATCTTGCAAAATCCTATTAATCGTATAACCTTGTAAGGCTTGTATCGGCTCAAAAGTCTTTGTGGTAGGCGTATATACACACAAGCCACTACTTGTACCAATCCAAATTTTTTGTTGATTGTCTTGGTAAAATGCTGTAATTTTATTGTCGGGCAATCCTTTTTGCGTGTCTATTACTTCAAAAGTATTACCTACTTTTTTTACAATTCCCTTGCCGTCTGTACCAATCCATAGATTGCCTTCTTGGTCTTCTATAATGGCTTTTACGTGGTCTTTGGGAAAGGGGAAATTAGGCAATGTTATTAATTGATTGTCTATCAATGTAGCTACTCCCGCACTTCTTAAACCTACTGTTATTGTCTTTTCTTTAGACTGAAAAATACATTCTACTCTTGGGGCATCGCCATTTTTAAATTTGAAAGACTTAAATTGCCCATGTTTATGAGCTAATAAGCCGTTGCCCTCCGAACCTATCCACAAGGTATTCTCTTTGGGGTTTTCATAGAAACAAGTGAAAGAGTTGGTAGCAAAGTTTTTGGTATTTTTTCTGTCAAAAACCGTAAACTGCATACCATCAAACCGCACCAATCCGTCATAAGTGGCTATCCAAACATACCCTTCTTGGCTTTGTATCACACTATTGAGGATATTAGAAGGCAAGCCCGCCTCTGTAGTCCAATTTCCAATAAGAAACTGTGTAAGGTTTTTAGAAGTCGAAAAAGTTGGAGTTTGTTGGGCTTGTAAGGGTTGCCCCAACACCCAACAACACAAAAAAGTGTAGATAAACGTAAATGTATGAGGTTTGATACGCATACAATAGGGTTTGCTGGTCAGATAAGATATGTAAATGTATGGTGCTACATGTGTGCTTTGGTGGTTAAATATAGGTATTGCTTGTAGGGGACATCAAAATAACAAATTCTGAAATTGAATGTTTAATCAAAGCTAATGTTTTTTGAGAAAACACATAACAATATGAGTAACATTTTTGATGGGTGCAATAAAATGTGCCTAACAGTACAAAAATAAAAATGTTACTCATATTGTTAGTGTAGTTAGAAAAACAATAAATAAAAATTAAGTTCTATTCTTTAGAAAAACTAAGAATAACACTGATTTTGAATAGAAGCAAATAAAGTCATGTTTACTATCAATAGACGATTGATTGGTAAGAAATTAGCCTGAAAACTTGTAAAACTCAATAAAGTTTGCTATTATTCATTTACATATCAATATACGTTTATGAATAAATTATTACTTCTTACAACTCTACTTTTGATTACTATTGTTGCAAATGCTCAAAATAAAAAAGTTTTGGATAGCCTAAATGTTGTTTATGCTACAAGTAAAGAAGATACTATTAAGATAATAGCACTATTAGATATTGCGACACAATACATAAAATCTAACACAGATACTTGTGTCTTGCTAAGCAAACAAGGCTATACATTAAGTGAGAAAATTAAATATTTAAAAGGGCTATCTCAAAGTTGTCATCTAATGGGATTGGCTTACTATTCGCGGGGAAATTTTCCTGCTGCATTAACTTGGTATCAAAAAAGTCTTCAGATTCAAGATGAACTTAAAGACAGTAAAAGTATTGTAGCAACCCTTAATAATATTGGCTTAATTTACACAAAGCAGAAAGAATATAAATTAGCATTAGAATATTATACTAAATGTTTAAAAATTACAGAAGAATTAAAAGATAGGAAAGGACTTTCTGGTTTATATAATAATATTGGTATTATTTATCTAAATTTTGGAAAACTAGATGAAGGCTTGAATTATTATCAAAAAAGCCTTGCTTTGAAAGAAGAATTGAAAGATAAAAAAGGTATTTCTATTACATACAATAATATAGCTGATATATATTTGAAAAAAAATAATCCCTCCTTGGCTTTACAATATTATCAACAAAGTTTAAAATTAAAAGAAGAACTTAATGATAAAGCTGGTATGCTATATTGTTTACAAGGTATCAATAATTGTTATAGGACTTTGGGGAACTATGATGAAAGTATTTTGTATGCAGAAAAAGGTTTGAAATTAGCTTTGGAAATGAAAGTTCTATATGAAATTCAATTTCTTTATGAATGTCTATATTTATCTTATAAAGGAAAAGGAGATTATACAAAAGCCTTAGAGTACCATGAGTTAAGTAAGCAGATGAATGACAGTCTTTTCAATGTCGAAAAATCCAAATCCATTGCCAACTTAGAAAGTAAAATGGCATTGGAGAAAAAAGAGAAAGAATTTGTATTACTAAGTAAAGATAACGAAATCAACAAGTTAGCTGCCGAAAAACAGGCTCGTGAATTGGAAATTACGAAGAAACAAGCCGAAGCCGAACAACTTTTGTCCTTGGCTCGTGCAGAAAAAGACAAACGCAAGCAAGACAGCCTCTACAACCTTGCCCAACAAGCTAAATTAGAGGCAGAAAACTTGAAGACCAAAGAGGAAAAAATAAGCTGGAGGCAGAAAAAGAAAGATTAGCCCACTTAGCAGAATTAGAACAACAAAAACGAATTAGAAATACGTTTTTGGGTCTTGCCGTTACTGCCCTCTTGGTAATTATCTTAGTTGTAATAGGTTACTATCAAAAACAAAAATCTAATAGGCTGTTAGCTCAACAAAATGACGAGATAAAATCTCAAAACCAAGAGATTGTACGCCAACAAACTGAAATTGCTGAAAAGAATGATGAATTGAGCCAAGCTAATGAAGAATTGAGCCAACAACAAGAAGAACTCAAAGTGCTAAATGAAAATTTGGAAAGTCAAAAACAAGAAATAGAAACTACGTATGCCCAACTCAAAAGTACGTCTGATGCTTTAGGCAAAAGTATTAGCTATGCGTCTAACATTCAGAATATTATTTTGGCAGATATAGAGCATCTGCAATCTTTTTTTGCAGATGTTTTCATTTTGTATAAACCCAGAGATGTAGTTTCGGGAGATTTTTATTGGTTTTCAAAAATTTCGGACACCCAAAGTGTGTTTGTCTTGGCAGATTGTACGGGGCATGGTGTACCGGGGGCTTTTATGAGTATGTTGGGGAGTACACTCCTTGACGAAGCTGTGAACGAAAGAAGTTTATACGCCTCCCCTGCCGATATTTTGAAGTTTTTGCACCAACGCCTTCACAAAATGTTGAAACAAGCCGATGGCAAAAATGCAGATGGCATGGATATCAGCGTTGCCTATTTTGAGAAACAGCCTGAACATACCCAAATACGGTTTGCAGGAGCAAAAAGTCATGCCTATTATATAATTGATGATAATCAAATTAATAGCCTGAATGGTGATAGAATTTACTTGGGTGGCAAAAAACCTACAGCAGATTTTACCAACAAAGAAGTTGTTTGTTCGCAAAATACTGTTTTCTACTTCTTCTCAGATGGTTTTGCAGACCAGAACAATGCGGAAAGACAAAAGTTTGGCTCTAAGAATTTGCAAGACTTATTATTTTCTGTTCATCATTTGTCTTTAACAGAACAAAAGTCAATTTTGGAAAATCAATTACACACACATCAAGGACAAGAACACCAAAGAGATGATATTTCGGTGGTGGGGTTGAAAATTTGATACCTTCCTATGAAATATAAGAGAATATATGTGTTGGCATTAGGTTTCTTTTTAGCAAAGCACACACAACTTTACTATGAAAACTACTTAGGAAAATGGGAAAGTTATTTATCCTCTTTTTTCTTACTGTCTTTTTTC
>CANGYA010000236.1 GCA_947457925.1 Cytophagales bacterium
CCAAAGTTGTGCGAAGTGCGAGGCGTAGCCGAAGCATCTTTGCACAACTTTGGGTGTAACCCGACGAGTCGTTGAACAAAATGCGAGGCGAAGCCTCGCATTTTGTTCAACGGAAAAATGTTTGCGAAGGGCGGGTTTTATAGCACTTCCCTTGCCCTACGCACAAAGTTTATAGAAAGCACAAAAGTTCCAAGTTACCACATCTACCCGCCTTTTCGCAAACATAATGTTGGCAGCAGCAATTCATTTATTTTTATTCAATATTTCATCTAAATTTTGCTTGTAGCTCTGCGAAATAGTTACTGTTTTATCTTTTATTTTGAGCATATTGCCTTCAATCTGTTTGATATGATATGTATTTACAATAAATGACTTATGCACCCGCATAAATTGGTTTTGGGGCAATTTTCCTTCTAAATCACTTAGTTTTTCCAAAACCATCAGAGGCGTTGCATTTTCAGTATGGATTTTTACATAATTGCCACTGCCCTCGAAAAATAAAATTTCTTTGAAATAAAATTTATGAATTTTCTTATATGCTTTGAAAAAAATAAATTCGTTTTCGGAAGTCGGTTTTTCCTGTACTTTTTCTATCAGAAATTCTAAATTTTTAGGTAATAATATTTTATTGACGGCTTTTAAAAATCTTTCAAAAGCAATGGGTTTGAGCAAATAATCAGTAATGCTATATTCGTAACTTTCTACGCCAAACTCCGAAAAAGCAGTCGTAAGTATGACTTTGGGCGGATTTTGCAAGGTTTTGAGCATGTCCAAACCCGAAAGCGAAGGCATTTTTATGTCCAAAAACAAAATATCTATTTTTTCTCGATGCAAAATATTCAATGCCTCAAACGCATTATTGCACTTGTCTACCAACTGCAACGCCTCGATTTGTGAAATGTAATTTTCCAAGATTTGTTGAGCAATAGGCTCGTCATCAACTACTAAGCAATGGAGTTTCATAAATTAATTTGTAAAGTTAGCTTAAAACTATTTTCCTTTTCTTCTATTTCCAAGAAATGCTTTGTAGGATATATCAAAGCCAATCTTTTGCGTAAATTGTCTAAACCTGTGCCACTTTTGGCTTGATTTTCAAGGAGTTTTCCTACCGAATTATGGGCTTCAAAATACAATTCATTGCCTTGCAAAGCCAAACTAAAATGGGCAAAACTATCTTTTGAAAGTGTTTGCAAACCGTGTTTGAAGGCATTTTCTACCAAAGGAATAAATAATAAAGGTGCTATAAAAATATCATTTTCCAAGCCCGAAACTTCCAAACGAATATCTGCCTGTGCTGGTAAACGGATTTTTTCCAAAGCCAAATAATCTTCCAAAAATTGGATTTCTTTTTTCAGACTTACTTTTTCAGTTTTGCTACTTTCCAATAAATACCTCATCAAATCGGACAATTTAAGTGTTATTTCTGCGGCTTGCGAGTTTTGATTTTGTAAAATCAATCCGTACAAATTATTTAAAGTATTGAACAAAAAATGTGGGTTTACTTGCGATTTGAGTAAGGAAAGTTCGGTTTTTAATTGTTCATTTTCTGATTTTATTAGTAGTTCTTGTTTTCTTAGAAATTCTCTCAAAAACTTTAATGAACTTGTAATGACAACAAAGAAAAGTAGATTGGTAAAATGCTGAAAAATTGGTATCGAAAAAGAAGTATTGCCTGAAGGGAAAAGTAATTTTAAAGACAAAGCACCTAAACCAACAATTAAAACAAGCAACAGAGAATATATCAAATACTTCTTTGTGAAGAAAAAATTCGGAAATAGCAGGTAAAGATTTGTATAGACCACCACAGCAGAAACCCCAAGTACAGTAAACCAAGCAAAATAGTCTTGCAAGTCTGCCTTAGGGTTCTGTTGCAAAAAAAGCAAGGTGAGTAATCCCCAAAAAACAATATGGTATAATGTCCTTACTTTCATTCTTATTTCCTAAAAAATTTAATAACCAAGCCCACAAGTAACAATAATGCAAGTATATGCAAGCTAAAATCAACCCAATTAATTGCCCAACTAAATTTTTCATTGGTAGCTTCGGACAAATCCAAAAACACAAGAGAAAGCAGTAAATTATTGGCATTATGCGCACCTGCAACAAATTCTATCCTATTTTGTAGAACAACAATTATGGCAAAAACAATCCCAAAAATCCAAGAAGAAAGAAAACTTTCTATGCCATAGCCAAAATGTAAAACTCCAAAAATTAGCCCGTTGACGATGATAAGCATTGCCATATTTTTTATTCGTAAATGCAACCCTTGCAAGAAATAACCTCTTACTAATATCTCTTCAAAAAACGATTGAATTCCGATAGCGACAAAGCCCAATAAGAATAATATAAGAAAATGAGAAGCATTAAAATTCGCTAAAAAAACTTCAAATTTTTTATAATCAGGTATAAGCAAGCCAATAAACAATAAATTTCCCCAAGCCAAAAAACCAATAAAATACATTTTCCAATTAATATTTTCTTGTGTAGTCATAAACGAAATTTTTGACCTTTGATGTAATTTACTTGCAGTAAACAGAAAAGCTAAAACTGCCACACCAAATACCAGAAGAACAAGGCTAAATGTAAAAAGATTTTTTCCAAAATCGTTGCTTGGAAATAATGACTTAATGTTTGGAATAACTTGCCTAATTAGAATATTCACAAGGGCAATGGAGGCAACCGTTGCCAAAATACTTAGTAAATATCGCCACCATTCGTTTTTACCTAATGAAGTATTGTTTAAAAAATTATTGTTCATTTGCCTGTTGTTTTAGAGGTGCAGCATTTTTTTTCTTTTCTGTCCATTGGATAGCACCCCATAAAGCACTTTTTTGTTCATATTTGGTGGTATCTATTGGTGAAGAAAAGAAAATTTTAGGTTTTTCTATCTCCAATTTAGGGGCTTTATCTTTTGGATAATTTTCAGACTTGAAAAGTCCCCAAGCAAAGGAATAATATGTTTCCCCTTTTTGATTGATGTTTTGTTCGGTGCTTTGTGCATTTACCGCAAGTGAAGTCATAAAGACTGCGATAATTAAAATTACTTTTTTCATCTTTTTGAATGTTTAAATGTTATTGAACACTGCAAACTTCTATAAAATGAAAGAGTAAGTAAAATTATTATGACGACTTGCATTGGAAATCGTGTGAAATGAGGGTTTTCTTATTTAAGTTGGGTTTTTCATTATTGCTGCTAACGAAAAAGTATTTATGAAGAAGGGGAATTAAAAGCACAAAAGTTTAATAAACCACAAAAGCCACTAAAAAGCACCATAGCCCAAATTACGCACTTTTGCCCCTTTTTCATAAATACAATGTTGGCTGATGTTTATATTTCACTTGCTATTTGTGCTATTGTTACGGTTAAAATATTTTCAAGATGCAAACGGATATTTTTTTCCTTTGAAACAACATCATCCTTGATTGAGATGACGTGAGGCTTAATATCCAAAGGTATAGTTGTATCGCTGGTTTCATCAGGTAATATGCCTTTATATTCCAAAAACGCACCAATCGCAATTACACTATCATCATAACCAAAGTGGTGTAACGTAATCCCTAACTCATACTTTTTACTTTCAAATTCAATTCCAAATTTGAAGTATCCTTTGGGTAAAGTCCGATTAAAATAGTAATTATGTTTTTTAGCATAACTTACTATCTGTTCATAATAATAATGTTTTTTGGCTGTATCATTTGGACTTCCACTGCCAATATAAAAAGAAACACTATCGTCAAATTCTGTTTCAAGTCTATGCTTGTACTCATTAAGAAATAGACTGCAATAATTAAAAACTTGTAATCTATTTTCAGCAAGTGTTCTTTCATATTGTTGTTGCTTTTCTTGCTGCTTTCTAAGTATTTTCTGTTTGAAAATATTAGTTACTTCGTTCAATGAAGTATTGCTAACTTCTTTGATATTAAGTGCTTCTTCAATATTACGTTTTTGGATTTCGGCAAAATACGTAACTAACTTTTGAGGTTCGTTATTGTCTGCTTCTTCTAATGCTTGAATGTACTTTACTTTGGCTTCTTCCCTTAATACTGTAATTGGGAAAAAATTACTTTTTATTAAAATTAGGCTTGCTATTAGTCTTACCACTCTACCATTTCCGTCTTGAAATGGGTGAATAGTCGTAAATGCGTGATGTACCCAAGTGGCTATAATTAAGGGATTTACATTTTTTTCGGTAAGTCCATTGTAAATCTCAATCAATCTATCCATTTCTGCTTCAACGTGTTCAGGTGGACAATATAAAATAGTTGTCCCGTCTTCTCGTGTTGGGTTGTTTTCACGTTCTTTAAATCTGCCTTTGATGAGTGGTATTTTAGTTTTATTTCCAAATTGGTCTTTACCTTCGGCATATTCTTGATGTCGCGTAGTTAATTGATGTAACTCACAAATAAACCCTTTTGTAAGAGGTCTGTTTTCTTTAACAATGTCAAATATAAAATCAACCGCATCTAAATGGTCTTGCAGATGATTGAACAATGTTTGTTTAGGTACATTCGTATCGCCGTGACTTACCAAAGACGATATAAAGCCTTCATTGATTAATGTTTCCGTAACACCTTTATCAACATCATACATTCTTTCAACGATACCTGTTTCAATGGCGTGTCGTCTTTTTAATCGGTTAATAAATTCTTCATATTCCTTTGAATTCGCTTGTAAAACTTCTCTACGAGCAAACCAAGAGGGTGCAATCTCATCTAACAAAGATGTGTCACAATTTTTCCAATTTTCGGAAAACGAAATATAGTTCCAAAGTCTATGTACTGTCATCTTGTTCGGTTTTGTTTTAAATATCAGCCAACAACGTTGGGTTTACGCAGTTTCAAAAAAAAACTGAGCGAAGCGAAGGATTTTTTTTGGAATTGCGTAAACCCAAAGTTGTGCGAAGTGCGAGGCGTAGCTGAAGCATCTTTGCACAACTTTGGGTGTAACCCGACGAACCGTTGAACAAAATGCGAGGCTTCGCCTCGCATTTTGTTCAACGGAAAAGCATTTGTGCAGGGTGGGCTTTGAAAGCACTATTGCCCCACAAAGCACTTAACCCAATAGAAAGCACAAAAGTTCAATAAAGCACTTTTGCCCACCTTGCACAAATGCAATGTTATAGCCAGCCTTTCTTTCAATTCAGGTTAAACAAGTTTGAAATTCTGTCGTCCGTAAGCAAGTTAGTAAATAGTTTTTTATGGTGTTCTTTTCCTTGAAACGGATGATTTCTGAAAAGGTCAGCATATTGAATTTCTGTTAAGTCGCAAAGGTCTTCTGCTTTCTTTGGTACTTCTTCACTTATCTTTTTCAAATATGATGTGTTGTACTTCATTTTGTCCTTATCAACCCAACCTGCTTTAATGAATGATTTTGTTTTTCGGTCGCAACGACAAGGATTTGAAGTGTTGATTAAGCCACATTTGTTATTCATAAAATTATAAAGGTCTCTTCTTGCTCTTGAAAGTCTTTGACGAAAATTATCTTTGGTAATGTCCAACATTTGCGAGCCTATCGTATGGTCAATGCCAAATATTTCTCCTAAAACATAAACCAAACGTTGTTCTCTATCCAAACACAACAACATTCCACTCATACAACTGATGTTGGCTTCTTGTATCAACTCCTTCATCTCTGCTTTTTCCAATTCGGAAAGGTCTGTATCTGGCATTTGTCCAAGTTCTCTACCATATTGGTCAAAAGAAGTAATATAATCTTCTAACCAAACCTTTTTCATTTTCAGAAAGTGATTGAAAGTAATGCGGTATAACCAAGTTCTAAAATTGCTCTCGCCTTTAAATTGTGCAAGATTAGTAATAACTTTTATCAATACTTCTTGTGTTACATCTTCTGCGTCAAATGGGCTCAATGTCATTTTCAAAGCCACATTGTAAATGTAGTGTTGATGCTTTTTTATCAATGTTTCTAATGCAACTTTTGAACCTTCTCTTGCTTGGGCAATCAATTCATTGTCGTCTTTGTCTTGATATTGGGTTTGAAATGGATTACTCATTTTTTCTTTGCAAATTTAGTCAATACGTTTTGGTAAGAAATATCTAAAAGATGTTTCAACAAATCTAAGTTTTCACTGTCTGGATTATTGATAGAAACCCAACCTAACCAAGCATAAATAGGGTGTGGCATTATCATTCCCGTTGTGGTGAAATCAAAATCAAGTTCTACTATCTCGCCTTTTGCAGGTCGTTTAGGAATATTGCCAAATAATTGTTGGTATTGCTTCTTGCCCACGCCAACACTTAAACGATAAATTCCTTCTCTGTCTAAATTGGAAGCCTTGTCATTGGGTCCGTCACTTTCTTTGATTGTGGCAAAGTATATTCCTTTTGGTAGTGAACCATCAGGATTGTAAAAGAAACTTCGCTCACGATAAGCATCTGTTACGATTACACCCTGATAGTTGCCTAAAATCCATTGCTCTAATTGCTTTGCGTTCATTCTTCAATGATGACTGGTGTTGATAGGCTCATTTTAACAGAGTTGAAATCAATTTTCTCCATAAAAGGAAGAACCAATTTTGATGTTTCCGAAAGTTTCATTGTATTCTCTGCACATTCGTGGTCTTTCCAAAAAACTACGTCAGTCCAAGTGCTGTCTTCTGAAACAGTCAAAGTCCTTTTTATAAAACCGTTTTGTTTTTCTAAAAAGTCTTTTTGCATTGCCCTTGCAAATTGTTCAAAATCTTTTGCCGTAACCCCTTGATTGAGTTTAAATGTGGTGATTTCCACCATTCCTACCGTTTGTTGTTCCATTGTCATTTCCTTTTTGTTTTGAGTTGATGGGTTGCAAGACATCAAAATAGCCGTTGCAAGTCCGATTAAAATAATTCTGTTCATACTGTCTGTTTTAATGTTTGATAGTTAGATACTCAAAACTTCAAGGTGTGACAGTTGTCGTGTCGTTTTTTAAGGTTGGCTATAACGACTCGTTGGGTTTACGCAGTTTCAAAAAAAACTGAGCGAAGCGAAGGATTTTTTTTGGAATTGCGTAAACCCAAAGTTGTGCGAAGTGCGAGGCGTAGCCGAAGCATCTTTGCACAAC
>CANGYA010000237.1 GCA_947457925.1 Cytophagales bacterium
AAGGGTAGTGTCATAAGTATTATAATGAAGTTTTTATATTTAAACTTCACAAAATTTTTGACACTACCAAAAAATCACACCAAAATATTAATTATTTTTTTACTTTTTAATATAATATTAACATTAATTATGTTTAAAATACTAAAAATTTTTGTATTTTTTTTATACTCATCTATGTATTTACAAGCTCAAACCGACTCTGTAAAGTTTATTTATTCTCATTATATTGAAGCTATTGGTGGACAGGAAAAATTAGATGAAATTAAAATAATTAAGCAACAAGGCAAAAATAATTTTAATGGAATGGAAACTAATTTTAAAGAGTATCATCTTCGTCCTAGTATGGTAAGAACAGAAGTGTATTCAGATAAATATCCTAGCGTAGTAATTACTTGTATGTATCAAGATTCTATGCTAATATGGGATAAAAAAATAGGTAATACGCCTGTTCATACTTGGCAGGCTTCTGAAATGGTAACAGGAAAGAAATCAGTTCATAAAAAAAATTTAGATAAGTCTTATTTTTACAACTCATTAGTGGAATATCAATTTTACAACTACCCTATTAAGTATCTTGGTAAGACTATTAAATTAGGCAAGGAAACCTTTATGATACAAGTAGAAATAGATAAATTTACTAAAAATGTGTATTATTTAGACTGTAAAACTTATTATTTAATAGCTAAAGATTCAGAAAGTGCATTATCTAATGTCATTAAGAGTGAAACTTATGAAGACTATAAAGAAGTTGGAGGCATACTTATCGCATCTAAAATAAGAAGTTCTGTAAATGGAGAATACACTTCTATCAAAGAATATGAGTCTATAGAAACAAATATTCCAATAGACCCTCGTCTATTTAACTGTGTGCCTTTGCCAGAAAATACTGATAATAAAAAGGATTAAAATGCAACAGCTTTTCTCTCTTAATAAATTGGCTGTTTTTACATACATCTGTATTATCAGTGTCATTTTATCCTTTGCTATGCGAGAATTAGTTTTAACCTTAGACCTTTACTATGATGCTTTTAGTGAGCAAGTTACGTGGGAAAGGTTTGAAAAAAACTTTAATAAACGCAAAGAATGGGCTTGGGTAGGTTATGTATCATTCCCTTTTATATTGGCTATTAAGTGTACTCTTATTGCTACTTGTCTATATACAGGCGTGTTTTTAAAAAATCTGAGTATCAAATTTCAGCAATTATTTGGCGTTGTAGTCGTAGCAGAAATGTTGTCTTTATTGCCTACTACCATCAAAGTTTTATGGTTTGTGTTTATAGCAGATAGCTACACCTTAGAAGATGTTATTTATTTTTCGCCTTGGGCGTTGTCGGGCTGGGTAACTATTACCAAAGAAACAGATAGATTATGGTTATATCTTTTACAAGTTGCCAATAGTTTCGAAATCTTATATATGTTCTTGTTAGCACTTGGTTTACAGACTATTACCCAACAATCTTATTTATCTGCCCTTGCCTTAACTGTAAAGTCTTATGGTTTAGGTTTAGTCTTGTGGATAACTTTTGTGTCGTTCTTGATTGTTAGTTTTACATAAAATGTCATATAGCTGTAGCATAGACTTTAGTCTGTGCTGTTAATTATACACAGACTAAAGTCTATGCTACAAAACCACTAATTTATGAATAAAAATTTACTTCGTTACAGCCTCTATACCTTAGTGGCTTCGGCTTTTGTTGCACTTATTGTTAGCATAATCTATAAAAAACAAAACCAAAAAGTACCTATCAGTACATTGCCTACTACGCCATTTTACAGCTTAGACAGCACTCTATTTGATTTGCAAACTATTGACAATCAAAGTATTATTTTAATCTACTTCAATTCTGGTTGTGAGCATTGCCAATATGAAGCCAAGACTTTTGCAGAAAATTTGCCCTTATTTCAGCCTGCAAAGGTGGTTTGGTTTTCTTCAGAAAATATAACTGAGATTAAAAATTTTGCAAACACTTATAAATTATTGCCACAAGCTAATCATGTGTTCTTAAAAGCAAATCGGCAAGATCTTAGCAAAGAATTTAATAATTTATCTCCCCCTAACATTTGGATTTACAAAGACAAAAAGGTGGTGAGGCATTTTAAAGGAGAAACAAAGGTAGAAACATTGGCAAAATATCTGTAAAAACTGTAGAACGGACTTCAGTCCGTTTTGCTTTGTAATATTATTATAAAACGGACTAAAGTCCGTTCTACAGCTATGAAAAAACATTTACAAAAAACTTTCGTTCTTCAACAAGGTCTGGCAGACTGCGGTGTAGCTTGTCTTTTGTCGGCAGTTCAGTATTATGGCGGGGAAAATACACTCGAAAACCTGCGAGAATTAAGTGGTACAACTCCACAAGGTACAACATTATTAGGTTTATATCAAGCAGCTAATCAAATAGGTTTTATGGCACAAGGAGGTGAGGCTGATGTGGAGTTTTTGAAAAAAAGCCCAAAAGTCTTTCATAAAGCCATTCATACCCCCTCTCCAAATGGAGAGGGAGGGGGTGCGGTACTCCTTATCTTGCACGTCATTATAGATAACCGTTTAAGCCATTATGTCGTATTTTACGGTTATGAAAATGAAAAATTTATCATTGGCGACCCCGCCAAAGGTATTATCGAGATTACAGAAAATGAATTATTAGCCATTTGGCAAACTAAAAAGTTGTTACAATTAAAACCTAACCAAGATTTTATTTTAGCAGCCAACCTACAAACCGAAAAACGGCGTTGGTTTTACGAATTGGTAGAACCTGATAGTGGAGTTTTAATAGTTTCGGTGGTATTGGGTGTTATCATTGCTGTTTTGGGCATGACAAGTGCAGTATTTTTTCAACAACTGATAGACAAAATTTTACCTTCCCAAAATATACAAAGATTATTAGTAGGAATTGGTTTATTAGCTGTTTTGCTCTTGGCTCGCAATATTTTGAGTAATATACGTGGGCATTTTATGCTCACACAAAGCAAAGCATTTAATAATAGGTTGATTAACAGTTTTTATGCTGCATTATTGTATTTGCCCAAATCTTTTTTTGATAGTCGTAAAATAGGTGAGTTGGTAGCACGTATGAATGACACACAGCGTATTCAAAATACAATTAGTTACTTAGTAGGTAGCATGCTTGTTGATGTGCTTTCGGTGATAGTAGCTATTATCTTTTTATTTTTCTATCAAAATTGGATTAGCTTATTAGTCTTGTTAGTCGTACCTTCTTATGTGGGATTAGCATGGTATTTTTCATCAAAACTAACTACCGCACAAAAAAATGTAATGGCAAGTTATGCCTATAATGAAAGTAATTATATTGATACTATTCAGGGAATTGATGTAATTAAAACCGCCAATAAAGAACAATTTTTTGCACAACAAACCCAACAAATTTATGATAATTTCCAAAGTAAATTATTTGATTTGGGTAATTTACGCCTTCGTTTCAACCTTATTGCCGAAAATATTAGCTTAATTTTATTGTTAGCAGTGCTTAGTTTTGGCGGTTATTTGGTTCTATCCAAAGGGTTGGAATTAGGCGGTTTTGTAGCTATTTTTTCTATATTAGGACTCATCATTCCTGCTATTAACCGTTTGGTATTAGCTCATATTTCTGTTCAAGAAGCAAAAGTAGCCTTTGATAGAATGTTTGAATTTATCACTTTAAGCAAGAAAAATAATATTATAAGTAATTCTACCCTTACTAATGACATTCGTCTAACAGCTTTAACAGTTCAAAATCTTCATTTTCGTTTTGCAGGTCGTAAGCCTCTCCTAAAAAATATTTCCTTTGAGGTCAAAAAAGGTGAAATTTTAGCATTGATTGGCGAAAGTGGAAAAGGTAAAAGTACCTTATTGCAAATTCTACAAAAGTTTTATAGAGCAGAAAGTGGGGAGATTAAAGTATATTTTACCAATCAAGAAGGAGATAATCAAATAATTAACTTTGAAAATATCTCTGTTGAAATGTGGAGAAACCTAATTGCAGTAGTACCACAACAACCCAAAATATTTAATGCTACACTACTATTCAATATTTGTTTGGATAATAGCCAAGAAAGCTATGAAAAGGTCATTTTCTTTTGTAAAAAGTATGGTTTTGATACCTATTTTGAAACTTTCCCTCAAAACTATTTTACTTTGGTAGGCGAAGAAGGACAAAATTTATCAGGTGGACAGCAACAATTAGTCGTATTGGCTCGTGCTTTGTTCCAAAATCCTCAACTTTTGTTATTAGACGAAGTTACCAATGCTATGGATAGTCAAATGGCAACTTTTGTATTAAATTTATTGGAAAAACTAAAAAGTGAAATGGCTATTGTTATCATTTCACATACAGAGAAACATTTAACAATAGCCAATAAAAAAGTTAGCTTACAGTAATCAACTATTAAGAGTATACTGTAAGCTAAGAAAATAGTTACAAAACCACCTCTTGCCCTTTGTGCGGAATAGTTACTTGTGTGTAACCATGTTCTTGCACCAAATTTTTGAAGTCCTCCATAGATTGCGGTTCTCCATGTATCAAAAACAACTGTTTCAGGTGTTCGGGGGCTTGGTGTTTCACAAATTTGAGCAAATCTTTTTGGTCGCCATGCCCACTCAAAACGTCTGTATAAACTACTTTTGCCAAAACAGGTACTAAATTATCGCCAATACGTAATTCTTTTTTGCCCATCAATAGTTCATGTCCCAAAGTTCCTTCGGCACTGTAACCCACCATCAGAATTGTGCAATAAGGATTATTCAAATTTTTGGCAACGTGGTGCTGAATACGCCCTCCTTCCATCATGCCCGAAGACGAAATAATGATACAAGGCTGGTTGTAATTAGACAACTGCTTACTGTCTTTGAGATTTTCTACATACACCAAATTATCGAAGTCAAACAACCAATCATTATCATTTTTAAACTCTTGGGCTGTTTTGTTCAAATAACGGTTGTATTTTTCATAAATCTTGGTGCTTTGCAAAGCCAAAGGACTATCCGAAAAAATCTTGATAGGTGGCAATTTAGCTGCCACAGCCAAACGGTGCAAGGTATAAAGCAAAGCCTGTGTACGCCCCACACTAAAGGCGGGGATAATTAACCGACCTGCTATTTTTACACAAGTGTCTTGTATGATACGTGAGAGTTCGTCTTCTGCCTCTTGCACAGAAATATGCAACCTACTGCCATAAGTCGTTTCACACAACAAATAATCTACGGCAGGCAAAGGCTGCGGGTCGAGCAACAAAGGATAGTTATACCGCCCAATGTCTCCCGAAAAACCAATGCTTTTTTTAGTGCCGTTGTCGTCTATTTGTAGCAAAATATGGGCTGCACCCAACAAATGCCCCGCAGGAACAAACGTAACATCTACCCCTTTGCGAAGCCTGAAACGGCTATTAAACGAAATAGGCACAAATTGTTCATAGGCTTCTTCTACGTGCCGAGATACATACCACTCTTTCACGTAGTTGGGGACTTTCACATTTTTTTTTTGGCTAAATCTCTTGTTCAACTTGCTCAATTTGCGTTGGTTCAGCATTGCCGAATCTTGTAACAACAAATACGTAAGTTCTGCTGTAGGGGCAGTACACAAAATTTGTCCCTCAAAACCTTCTCTATACAAGTTGGGCAATAAACCCGAATGGTCTAAGTGTGCGTGTGTCAATAGCACCACGTCTAAGTCGCTGGGGTCAAAAGGAAAAATAGAGTTAGAAGGTCTTTCGCCAATGATGAGGTCGTCTGTTGGGTCTTTTCCTCTGTCTTTTTCCATGTCCATGCCACAATCTATCAAAATCTTGTAGCCATCATCCAGCTCCAGCAAGTACATACTGCCTGTAACTTGTTGGGCTGCCCCCCAAAATGTTAATTTCATATTTTTTTTATTTATTAATTATGTTGTTGATGCGTATTAAATAGTTGTTTTTCTGTAGAACGGACTTTAGTCCGTTTCTGAAATGCAATAAATAAACTAATGCTGTTGAATAAAAACACTGTAGTAGTAGTGCTAAAATGTAATCAAATCTTGTTTTTCCTACTCACTCATCTCCTAAAACCAGTAGATACAAGCTACAAATATGCTAAAAAGTTTCAGGCTTTTATGTTACGAATTGTTAAAGGTATGAAAATAGTTATGTACCACTAAAGTAATTGTAGCATAGCTTTGAGGCTGCATTTTTACAACCCAAAAGCTATGCTACCAACTATTTCAGATAAAATATAAAAACTCTCAAAAGTATCTCCGCAAGGGTTCTAAACCCTTGCGGAGATACTTTTGAATTTTAGTAATCATTTCTTTATCCCAATCGGTATGGCTAATTGTTGCCCTGCACGTATTTTTTCGGCTTTACCAATGTTATTCGCCTTCATAATACTTTTCATATCTACATAATATTTGCGTGCTATTTTCTCCAAAAATTCATTAGGTTGTACTTCGTGTATTGCCCTTACATACAACATCACTTTTTGGTTTTCTTTGAGGGTTTCCGTAGCCAATTCATTCAAAGATTTAATACTTTGGGTATGCATATTAAATTTTTGAGCTACCCCTTCCATGCCTTCATGCCGTTTAACAGTATAAACATAAATAGTTGTGTCTGCAAAAGCATGACGCGAAGTAGTATCTTCTATGTCTATCACTTTGTTTTTTTTCTCTTTTTTCCAAGGAGGCGTAGTTTTCGTAAATAAGTCCATGCTGAAATACACCATTAACATCACAAAAACACCTGATACAACTAAAAACAAGGTTCTTTTTTCCATAGCACAACAAATTTTAGAGGCAGAAAAATAGCAAAATAATTTAGGAAATAAAAAAGAACATGAAAAATCATGTTCTTTAGTGTGTGGTCTTAAAGATGTAATGCCAAAGTTGTAATCTTTTCTAGTGTCGTGCTATGAATTGTTATACGTAGTCTTCAAGAAGCTCTATAAAGATGACATCTTTCTAAAAGATGTCATCTTTATAGAGCTTCTTGAAGACAATCAAACTTATTTCTTTGAAAAAAATTAGTTTCACTAATATTACTGGACAAAATGAATATCGTAAGGTAGCTTGCCTTTTATCTGCACATTTA
>CANGYA010000238.1 GCA_947457925.1 Cytophagales bacterium
AAAAACTTATAGTGAAACTAATTTTTTTCAAAGAAATAAGTTTGATTGTCTTCAAGAAGCTCTATAAAGATGACATCTTTTAGAAAGATGTCATCTTTATAGAGCTTCTTGAAGACTACGTATAACAATTCATAGCACGACACTATAATAATTTTTACTCTACTATAAAAATCTTGACTCTAACTTCAGCTTCAACCTTAGCTTTACCATACTCGATAGGTCAGTATTAGCTTCGGAGTCAAAGCCTCAAAGTTAGCTTCATCGGTGAAAGTCAGTTGCTTAGAGCTGCCTTAGTCGTGGGTTCGAATCCCACCAAAAACTCTTTTAATTTAGTGCAGTACATTCGCCTAAAGGCGAATATACTGTTTGATTAGTTTTTGTAGCTCAGGGGTAGAGCAAAGGCGTAGTAAACATGAAACCTTCTGAATATGAGTAACCACAAAAACCTCCGTGCCGATAGGACATTTTCGCATGGAGGTTCTTTTTAATGCTTAAGTAACTATTTGTACGTTGGCAATGGTCGAAGACCTTGACAATCGTACACAAAAATCTAATTGCTATAACAAAGGTGTATGCCAACGGTGAGCAGCTATGTCGAGTGTAGTGGTATGTAAGTTCGAATCTTGCCACCTTTACTTAATTTTACGTAATAAGACAAACTAAAAGTACATTCGCCTTCAGGCGAATATTTAGCCTATCAAACTTTCGCCTAAAGGCAAATGTATTATTACTTTGCTTCATTCTTTCATGCCTACCATCTATTCATAAACAATAAAAGCCTTATCTAAATATTTTTTTCAAAAATAAACCCTGCCTTGCAACCCTTTCGTTTTTGTTGTGTCTTTCTATCAGAAAAAAACTTAAAAACGAAAAGGATATGAAAACACATTTCATTTTACTGACAGTCTTGTTGAGTGTATTATTCCAACAAGTAGTCTTTGCTAACAAATTGAAAGAAGAAGTTAGCAAAACCATCAGCGAAAAATATAGTGTAGATGCAAGCACACGCCTAAAACTCCAAAATAGGTATGGTAAAGTTCATGTAAATACGTGGAATAAAAACGAAATTACGGTAGAAATTGTGATGAAATCATGGGCTTCTTCCAAAGAAAAAGCACAAAAACAATTAGACCGTCTGGGCGTAGTGTATGGCAAATCTGGTAGTACGGTTAGTTTTGAAACGACCATTAACGACAAAGAAAGTGATAGTTGGTTTGACTGGGATAGCTGGTGGAATAATGATGAAAAAGGTTTTGAAATTAACTATACAGTCTATATGCCTATGGAAAACGCCTTAGATTTATCTAATAAATATGGTGCGGTATATTTGGCAGACTTTAAGGGTGATTTGGCGTTGAACATCAAGTACGGTTCTTTGCAAGCCAATAGAATAGAAGGTAAAAATGCAACTATAGAGATGGGCTATAGCAACAGTAATATTCCTTATTTTGCGAATGGAAGTATCGTTTCTAAGTACGGCAATTTGAAGGCAGGAGAAATAGGTACAGCCAAAATTGATACCAAATATGGAAACTGTGAAATCAATAAAGCAAAACAAGTAGAAGTTGATGCAAAATACGGCAATACGGACATCAAAGAGGTAGAAACTCTCACAGGCTCAATAGGTTATGGTGATTTTGATATTGGTGAATTGCATAAAAAATTGGTGGTAACTGTACGTTACGGCAATGGCGTAAATGTGAGGAAAGTAGGCAAAAATTTTGAACAAATAGACATTGATAGTCAATATGCTGCTTGTAAATTAGGTTTTGAGAAAAGTGCTGCTTTTAGTTTCAAAGTAGATACAAAGTACGGTGGTTTGAATAGCCGTTTGGCAAACATGAATTTTACTAAAGAAATAGACCGTAACACCGAAGAATATTACGAAGGTACTTGTAATGGAGGCAAAGGTGCTACTGTCAATATTACATCAAAATACGGCAGTGTAAAATTTACAGAAAACTAAATAATATACATTTTGTGTCTTGTTTTATTACAACTTTCCAAGTCTTTTAGGTTTGGAAAGTTTTTATTTTAAAGATTTTGGCTACTAAAAATCTGTTTGGAAGTTCATAAAAAAACCAGCTTCCATTCGTTTATTTACAGAATATTCAAACCTAAAAACGGTACTGTTGTAAAAAACAAGGTCTATGCCTGTACCAGCTCCCCACAATAATTGATTAGTGAAAATATTACTCCCATAGTCAAAATTACTATGCACATAGCCTGCATCTCCGTAACTTTTAAGGTATAAAGCCATAGGCAAGGTATTGAATTGTTCTATTTTGAGTATTTTTTTGAGGTTAAAAATGGTTGAAAACAGTTGGAAACGCAAGGTGTTTTTCCAGACCGCAAAGTGTTGTCCGTTTACTCTGTAAATGTCTAAACCTCGTACAAAACTTCCATTAAAACCAAAGCCTCGCATTTCGTTAAATGGTTGTAACTGCGGAAAAGTAAGTTGTCCACGCCAACTACCCGAATAGTAAAATTTCTTGGACAAGGGAATAAATTTTGCATAAATTCCTTCTAATTTTAATACACTAATGTCGTCAGATGGCAATAAACCAGTCTGCTGTGCTTCTGCATATATATAATTGCCTTTTAATGGATAACCCGAATTGTCCCTACGGTTGTGTTCAAAACGGTAACGCAACTGAAAATAGCGTTGCGAAGTTTGTCCTTTTTGGTAATAATTAGGGTTTAACGTAACTACAGTGTCGCTAATATGTGAATTAGAATATTTTAAAGAAAAACTATGATTATTATAAAAACTTGTCCGTTTGGTAATGCCAATAGACGCATTGAATTTTTCTTCTAAAATATTTTCACTTTTATAAGATTGCACAATGGCATCTTTTAAACCCCAGTTAATATTTTTGGCATTGGCATAACCTATTTGGAAGGTCAGCCCTGTAGTTTGGTCTTTGTTGATGTACGGAATGTTATATTCAAAATCCAACACCCTTGTAAAACCTAATTGGAGATAGAGTTTCAAGGTTTCTTTCCGTCCTCTAAAATTATTTTGAATCAAACGTACTCCATAAATCAACCTGTCGAGGTTGTAACCTTTGGCTGCCCATTCGTTATAGTTACGGTCTGCAAAATCTATGATAGGAACAGGATAAAAATACCATTTTTCTATTACGCTGATAATCAAGTCTATAGTATCTTGTTTGATAGGGTAGGGGACAACCTCTGCCATCACAAACAGCTTGGTATTCATCAATTTATGTGACTCGTGTACCAACAAACTATCCAAGTCTTTTTTGGGTACTCTATCACCTGCTTTAATGGACAATTCTCGAAAAATAATCCTATCTACGGTTTTGTGGTTGCACTCTATAGTTACACGCCGTATCCACCAAAAAGCCGTACTGTCTTGGTTCGTAGTGTTTTGGGCAAAACCAATAGAGTTTGTACTTACCCATAGCACAATGAAAAGCCCCAAAAGAAATTTCCAATTCATAAGTAGCAAATATACGCAATTCAATAAAAGTTTGGAGCTTTTAAGTAAAATTAACGGAACAGTGATAAATCTGAATAAAAACAGTGATTGTGAAGGTGTTTAAAACCTTTACAATCACTGTTGCATTGAATAGCCAACTATTTTTACGCATTATCTTTTAACATTCTACGCAAAATCTTACCTACGTTAGATTTTGGTAAATCTGTACGAAATTCTATGTGTTTAGGCTGTTTGTAGTTAGTGAGTTGGTCTTTACAAAACTCTCTGATTTCATTTTCTGTAAGGGTTTCGTCTTTTTTCACAATAAAGACTTTTACAGCTTCCGTAGATTTGTCGTCTGGTACACCAATCGCAGCCACTTCCAATACTTTCGGGTGTAGGGCTATCACGTCTTCCACTTCGTTAGGATATACGTTAAAGCCCGAAACCAAAATCATGTCTTTTTTCCTGTCCACAATCTTAAAGAAACCATCGGGTTGCATAATGGCAATATCGCCTGTCTTGAACCAACCTTCTTCCATTACTTTGGCAGTTTCTTCGGGCTTTTGCCAATAACCCAACATTACTTGAGGACCCTTTGCCCATAATTCGCCTCTTTCGCCTTGTGGCACTTCTTTGCCGTCATCATCTCTAATACTTATTTCTGTAGAAGGCAACGCCAAACCTATTGTTCCGTCTTGTTCTTTGCCTTGCAATGGGTTACTTGTTAGCCCTGGGGACGTTTCTGTTAAGCCATACGCCTCCGTAATTGGGGAGCTGGTTACTTGTTTCCAGCGTTGAGCTACGGCAGTTTGTACCGCCATGCCACCGCCCAAGGTAAGATGTAGGCGACTAAAATCTAATGTAGTAAAGTCGGGGTGATTCAACAAGCCTGCAAACAAAGTATTTACGCCTGTCAATACCGTAAAATTGTACTGTTTCATTTCGGCAATCAAGGCTTTCAAATCTCTGGGGTTGGTAATCAAGACGTTGCGGTGTCCGCCCACAAAAAACGCAAAACAGTTTACGGTCAAAGAAAAAATATGATACATTGGCAGTGCCGTAATGGTGGTTTCTTGTGCTTCGGACAAAGCCCCTAAAATCCATGCTTTGATTTGTTGCATATTCGCAATAATATTGCTGTGCGATAACATAGCCCCTTTGGATACGCCTGTTGTTCCGCCTGTATATTGTAAAAATGCAATATCATTATTTTTAACTGTTGGTCTTTTGTAATCTTTGCTGTCTGCCCCTAATGCCTGTCTAAATGAAATTTCTTTGGTAATATTGTACGGTGGAACTAATTTTTTTACATATTTTACTACCAAATTTGTAATGGTACGGCGTAAAAATGGCATCATGTCGCCTATTTCTGTAACAATGACATATTCTAATGGCGTACTGTCTAATACCTTTTCTAGATTATGTGCAAAATTTGCTAAAATAACAATGGCTTTTGCACCCGAATCATTAATTTGATGTTCTAATTCTCTGGGCGTATAAAGAGGATTGACATTGACCACAATCAGCCCTGCACGTAAAGCCCCAAAAAGAGCCACAGGATATTGCATACAGTTAGGCATCTGAATAGCTATTCTGTCGCCTTGTTTGAGGTCGGTTTTGGTTTGCAAATACGTTGCAAATTGTTTAGAAAGACGGTCAATTTCGCCAAAAGTTACTTCTACGCCCATATGAATATAGGCAACTTGATTGCGAAATTTGTAAATAGACTGTTCTATTAAATCTACTAACGAATCGTATTCGTCTGGGTTAATAGTACGAGGAACTCCCTCCGAGTAATGTTGATAGCCTATATAATCTTTCATAGTCCAATAGTTTTTTGATAAAGGTGATTGTTACAAAGTTATACAGTATCTTGAAAATCTTACATGATTAGCACTAAAATTTTGTGTAAGTACACGATTAAAAAAAGTTGTTTACTACTAAAAAGTCTAAATAATTTAGCAATTTTACTCAATTAACAAGTAGTTTTTATTTTACCACCATTACATTTACCTCAAACTACTACACCATTCAACCCTACAATGAAAGAACTCTATTTAATTCGCCATGCCAAATCCAGTTGGAAAGAGAATGCTTTGAAAGATTTTGATAGACCCCTGAACAAAAGAGGCAAAAGAGATGCTCCGTTCATGGCAAAACTACTGCACGAAAAGCACATACGCCCCGACTTGTTGCTAACAAGTGCTGCCGTTAGAACTATGGAAACTGCTCGTATTTTTGCCGAAGAAATGCAGTGTAACTCGTTTATTGTGCAGGTAGAAAAAAAATTGTACGAGGCGGGTGCAAAAAGAATAGTAGAAGTCTTGAAAAGTCTGCCGAATAATGCCGAAAAAGTGTTTTTATTTGGACACAACCCCGGGCTAACAGAATTGGCTAATCTATTGACAGACAGCTATGTATATAACATTCCAACCACAGGAATTTATGCCATGCGTTTTGGATTTGATACTTGGGAACAGATAGGGCAAAGAAAAGGAGAGTTTTTGTTTTTTGAATACCCAAAAAAATATTTCGTAGAGGCAGATTAGTTTTTTGTTAATAAACTTTGGTAGGTTTGAAGATGTAATTTTTTCGAAAAGATTACACCTTCAAACCTACTATTTGTTGTAAGAAATAGTAGGTTTTTAATTTGCCTAAAATCTTACAAACTTGATTTTCAAAATCTTTGACTTAAAAAATGCAAAATAATTTTCATTCCACTTTCCTATTCAGTAGTTTCGCAACTCATTTTAGTTCGTAACTACTACTTTTTAATATACTTATGCGTTTCAAAAAACTCAACGACATTGTAGGTTGGCTATTATTTGCCATTGCAACTGTTGTTTACACTCTTACCGTCGAAGAAACGGCAAGTTTCTGGGATTGCGGCGAGTTTATAGCCGTTTCTTACAAACTGATGGTGCCACACCCCCCCGGTGCCCCTCTTTTCTTGTTGATAGGCAATTTGTTCTCTAATCTGGCTTTTGGCAATGTCGAAAAAGTTGCATTTTGGATTAACATGGTGTCTGTTTTGGCAAGTGCCTTCACTATTTTGTTTATGTATTGGTCTATGGTCTTGATTGGTCGCAAAATGATAGGCTCACCACAAGGCACAGAGGGCGAATACAGCACCGCACAACAATACAATCTTATTTTGGCGGGTGTAGTAGGCTCTTTGGCTTATACATTTTCAGATTCTTTTTGGTTTTCGGCAGTAGAGGCTGAGGTGTACGGTATGTCATCTTTCTTTACGGCTTTTGTGGTGTGGGCAATGTTGAAGTGGGAAACCATAGAAGACGAGGTTACAGAAAATAAGTGGTTGGTGTTTATTGCCTACATCATGGGCTTGTCTATCGGTGTCCATTTGTTGAACTTGGTTACTATTCCTGCCTTAGCCTATATTTATTACTACAAAAAATACAAAGTACATACACCACAAGGCTTTATTACGGCTATGCTCATTGGCTTAGTCATTGTTGGGCTTATTTTAGTAGGCGTAATACCGGGCTTACCAAGTATTGCAGGAAAATTTGAATTGTTTTTTGTGAATGGAATGGGCTTGCCATTTGGTAC
>CANGYA010000239.1 GCA_947457925.1 Cytophagales bacterium
GCCGTAAATTGTTATACTTAGTATTCAAGAAGTTCTCTAAAGATGTCATCTTTTCAAAAGATGACATCTTTAGAGAACTTCTTGAATACTATCAACTTTTTTCTCTGAAAGAAATTAGTTTTGCTATAAGTTTTTAAAGCACGATACTAAAAGTTGGCAACTTTGTAACCTTTTTAGTAACATTGCATCAACAACTATGGACTTATGGATATTGGACACAAACTAAGACACTTTCGTACAAAAAAGGGGATTTCACAAGAAACCCTTGCTCATTTATTAGGTGTAGAACGGAATAGTTATATAAAAATGGAAAATGGTAAAACCAATGTTTCTTGGGAAAGACTGGAGCAGATTGTAAAAATATTGGAGGTAGATATTTGGGAGTTACTTTCCTACGACGAAAAGCAAGTTGTTTATGTCCATACAAATAATCATGGTCATATTACGAACAATGGTGCTGTAACCCAAAATATAGCAAGCAGCACAGAACTTGCCGAAAAATGTAAAGAACTTGAAATTAAAGTAGCTGTTTTGGAAGAGAGATTGTGTGGTAAGGAGAAAGAAATAGCTTTGTTAAATGAGCTATTAAACAGTAAAAGATAACAACTTATAGGCTGTCCATCTACTATAGTCTAAAGTGTATATTAAAATTACTTTTACTTTAAGTTTCTGCTAACAAAACTACCACTTCCACATCACACTCAACAACCACTGCCTATCACTCACAGGTGTTGGTGCGTGTCCGCCATAGTAGGGCTGTAGGGCAAAATAGTTGGAGTTCCAAACATTGTAAACGCCTATTTGCAAGTACAAATTTTTGATAGGTTCATTCCAATTTAGGTTAAAATTTTGTAACCAAATGGGTGCGGTACTTGCCGTTTCAAAAATTACGTTGGTGGTGGTGCTGTTCAGTGCCGAAAAAGCTGTTTGTCCCTCTCGGCTACTTAAATAGGTACAAGTGGTAGCAAGGCTAAATTTTTTGTAGCTGTAGTACACATTCAAGTTGGTTTTAAAGGTTGGTAAGCCTAAAAAAGCCTTTTTGCCTTGTGCCACAAACTCCTGCGAAGTATTTTGAGTAGGTACAGCATAAGAAAAATTGAGGAAACCACCCCAGTTTTTGAATTTCAGTTGTGCCTCTGCTTCCACTCCCAAAGACTGCAAATTACCGTAGTTTTGGTAAGAATTAGTAGCTCCGATGTATGTAATTGGTGAGGTTATATTCACATAAAAAGCATTTACAGTAGCTTTAAGTTGCGTATTGAGCCTATAACCAATTTCACCTTCTATGGTTTCGCTGGTTTCTGGTGTCAATTTTTCGCCTGAAAAATACTGCCTTGAGTAGGTTTGCCACAACAACGGCACTCTGAAAGCCCTACCATATAAGAGTTTTGCATGAAATTTACTTTTTACATAATTCAACGCTAAACGTGGAGCAAAGGCATCGCCAAAGGGTGTGTTTTCATACCTGCCTCCTATGCTCAAATGAAAAGGTGAAAGGTTGTGTAGGTATTGTAAAAACAAATAGCTGCTATTTTTGCTCAAAAAATTGGTTGTGTCCCCTGCATTTGTGCCAGTTTTTAGTGTAGGATTACTGTTTCCTGTAAAGCCTTGTATCGTATTCACAGTATAACCCCCACCAAAATCAACATGAATTTTGTCTGTAAAATCATATTGCATCGCCACTTCTCCCAAATATCTTCGTCCTATTACGGTTTGGTTTTCTGTTTGTGAAGTGGGAATAGTAAACTCTTTGCTCGTAATCGGGTTGCCTCTGTTGTATTCTATTTTAGGGCTAATTTTCAGCTTTTTTGTAAGCAAAAAATTGTAGTTAGCCGTTATATTTTCTGTAAATGTATTGATGATATTCGTAAAATCTCCTTGCCCATTAGGTACTTGCACAGTGCCAAATTCATCTGGCGAAACCCAACGCATTTGAGTTCTGTTATAGCTGATATTCAGTCTTTTATAGTCTATTTTGGCAATATAGTGTGTCCAATAACGCCAACTATTTTTTGCCCCAAAATCTACTTGGTTGCCGTTGTAGTCTTCATAAAGTCTATTGGACAAAGGCGTATAATTCATGCCGATATGTGTAGAAATATTGAGTTGTTTATCACTCAAATTTGTACCTGCACTGCCATTGATACCATACAACAAATTGTTTTTCAACGTACCTACTTGTGTTTGTAGTTCTACACCTTTGAGTTGTTGCCCATGTTTTGTGATGACGTTAATTACTGCCACCTCTGCAAAACCACCGTACAAGGCACTGCCCGGTCCTCGTATAATCTCTATTCTTTCTACCATTTGTAAGGGCAAAGTCCCAAAGAAATTTGTATTGCCATAGCCAAAACAGTTGATACTCATGCCATCTATCATCAACAATACTTTACCTTCATGTCCCCAAGCCCCACGAAAACCCACACCGTACAGAGTTTGTACGTCTATACCAAACTCAAAATTGGGTATCCACCGCAGTACATCTGCAATGTCCCTTGCTCCGTATTGCTTAATATCTTCTTGGGTAATTACCGTTACAATGGCGGGAGCTTCTTCTATGGTTTGTTGCTTTTTGGCTGCAATTTCTACGTTGGTTGTCCACGAATTTTTGACAGGTAACTGTAAAATTTCTTGGACTGTGGGCTTAAAAATGTTAGTGGAGTCTGTGGATTGTCCAAATAGTTGATGATTTATCACAAGCTCTGCAAACACAACCAAGAATGTGAGAGTAGTAAAAACAGATAGTGATTTATTCATAGATAAGTTAGGTAAAAGGCGTGAGTAAGTTTATAGTTTTTTTGCGGAAAAACAAGTGCTTACTCAAAAAAGTTATTTTTCTTATACGTTGGTAATAGTCAAAGACCTTAACAATCGTCAAAAAAAGTGGTACGATTGTCAAGAACTTTGACCATTGCCAACGTACCTGAATAATTACCTTTTTTCTATACATTTTAATCTTCTCCAAAAATCATTTTGCGGAAAAAGCTACCCGTCATGCCCGCCATACCGCCAACTGCACCGCCAATTAAACCTGTAACCAGAATCAAAACCATTGGAGAAGGCAAATGCACTAAGCCAATCATCTTTTTTGCCAAAATGCTATTAGACATTGTGTCTAACCAATACGCATAACCTGCCCACACCAAGAAAATAGCGAAAAAACTTGCCCAAAAAGACGTTAAACTCCGCACCTTGACAATGGCACAGCCCAAAAAAGCAGCAAAAGCACAAGCCCACCAGTCTATATTCGACTGAAAATACACTAAGGCAATATGTAAGCCTGTAGCCAACAAGCCAATGAATAGAATAAGTAACAAGAATTTGAACATAACGAAAGGATTAAAAACGTAGGTAAAAGTACATTTTTAGTTGATTTTTAGGATAAATTTTTGAAAAAACTTGCAAACAATTTGATATAACAATAACTTTGTTCAACATCACCCAAAATGTTCGTGTCGTATGAGATTGACTAACAGAGCCAAACACATGGAGCAAAAGCCCATGACACTAATGGAGAGAATGTATATTCCTGCCATTGCACAAGGTTTGGGTATTACTATCAAACATTTCTTTCGCAAAAAAGCAACTATTCAATATCCAGAACAAAAACGTGAGCTAAGTGTTACCTTCAGGGGGTTGCACGTACTCAAAAGAGATGAAGAAGGGAGAGAAAGATGTACAGCCTGCGGTCTGTGTGCCTTAGCTTGCCCTGCCGAAGCTATTTCTATGGAAGCAGCCGAAAGGAAAAAAGGAGAGGAACACCTTTACAGAGAAGAAAAATATGCTGCCGTTTACGAAATCAATATGTTGCGTTGTATCTTCTGCGGTCTGTGCGAAGAAGCCTGCCCCAAAGCAGCTATTTTCTTGCAAAACGATACGATGGCACCTGCCTTCTATGAAAGAAACGAGGTGATTTATGGCAAAGACAGGTTAGTAGAACCCATAGACAAGAGAGCCAATACGGGTATTCAGAAGTACACAGGCGTAAAAAGCTAAAAACTACCCCAAAAAAAGATGACATCTTGTGAAAAGGTGTCATCTTTCGTTTCATTTATTTAACTTTGTAGTTGCAACTTACAAGTATTTGTTCTTAATTCGCAAATCATAAGAAGGTGTGTTTGCACACCTCTATTCTATACAATTTAGGCAATGGCACAAAATTTATTCTATTTCCTCACTTTCTTGACACTGTTGAGTGCAGTCATGGTGGTGTTTTCTAAAAACCCCATTCATAGTGTATTGTATTTGATTCTGACATTCTTTACTATATCTGGGCATTACGTGTTGTTAAATGCACAGTTTTTGGCAGCCGTAAATATTATTGTGTATGCGGGGGCTATCATGGTCTTGTTCCTATTCGTGATTATGTTCCTGAACCTGAAAAAAGAGTCGGAAGTACATAAGCCTAATTTGGCAAAAGTGGCTGCTGTGATTGCTGGAGGTGTATTATTAGTAATTTTTGTGGCAGTGTTCCGCAAAGCTACTTTCTTGCCTGTAGATGAAACTAATTTTAATTCTCAAATTGGTATGGTCAAAACTTTAGGGCAAATTCTCTACAAAGATTTCTTAGTACCATTTGAATTAGTGTCTGTATTGTTTTTATCGGCAATGGTGGGTGCGGTAATGCTTGGTAAAAAAGAAGAAGGCGAAAGAAATACCTTTTAAATTTGTTAGCTATAAAACCTACAAGGTTTTCGAAACCTTGTAGGTTTATTTTATACAATTACTCTCTAAGTTTAGCTATTTATGAAAGAAGTTCCAGAAATATTACAGCAAATTCCACAAAACTACTACGTTTTATTAAGTTCTACGATTTTCATTATTGGGGTGATTGGCGTATTGACACGCCGTAATGCCCTGATTATCTTTATGAGTGTGGAGCTAATGTTAAACGCCGTAAATTTGCTATTAACTACTTTCTCTGCCTACAGGTCTGACCCCACAGGGCAAGTTTTTGTCTTCTTTATTATGGCGGTAGCTGCTGCAGAAGTAGCCGTAGGTTTGGCGATTATCGTGATGATGTACCGTTATATGCGAAGTATAGATGTGGGAATTTTGGATAGGCTGAAATTCTAAGCAAAAAGTCCTTTATTAGAAATAATAAAGGACTTTTTTATTTAGTGTTATTCTCATCGTGCAGGATTAGATGCTTCTATAATTAAAGTTTTAGCCATTCTACAAGGCAAGGGTGCTTGTTTGGCTGTGCCTAATTCACCTGCTACACTTACATAGTAAATGCCTTTAGGTAACTTGCTGGTATTCAAGATAATTTGGCTTTCTGTATTGCTTGTTGGCTGTACTTCATAGCTTATTGCTACCAACTGCCCTATCTGGTTATAGACTTGCAAAATAGGTTGGGCAGCCCACGAACCATTGAACTGCACAGTGGCGTGTTGGCTGGCGGGGTTTGGATAAATAACTGCCTGCCCACAAGGGTCATTACTTCTGCAATCTATGGCTTCTATTGTAAAGTTATCTGTTACTATACCACAGCTATTGCTGGCGGTTACTGTAATAGGAATCTGGGTAGCTACACGACTACTTACCTCCCAAATAGTAGATGATTTTTGGGTAATAGTGGCTTGTGTATTGGTAGTGCTTACGCTGTACGTAACGCCATTAATCTGATAATCGTATTGGCGTGAGTTTTACCTATTTCTGCCGAAGTAAATACAGTGTAACGTCCCCATAGAGGTACATCAAAGTAAACATAATCTACATCACAATCTGTCAAAAAATTACCAAAAGAGGCTTTATGAAAAGTATGTAGTTGTTTTTCTTCTATGGCTATACGGCGAGCTGTTTGGGGGCGATGGTCAGGTTCGTAAGTATCGAAACGAACTACAGGAGAACTCCACGCTGCACTGTTTGAAACATTGCGACCAGAAGTAAAAGAAGAAACAATAATACCACGCTGACCATCTGAAAACTTATTACGGCAAGACCTTTCTAACATATTACTCATAAAATTACTGACATCTGGCTGCGAAGCCCCAGCAGGCGGATAGTAATAACTATCTCCATATAAATCACGAATTTTTTTGTTACCAAAACCGCATTCATTCAGTAAAATCATATCAAAAAAGCCTAAACATGGGTCTGCTGGTGTATCACAAAGGGCATCACCTGTGCTGTTACACATGAGATTGGAGTTGAGCCACTTACTAAAACAAGGTAAAATGTTCCAAGTACGAGTACGGCTGACGGGTTCGGTAATACACTCGTCTCTTTGGGCATAGCCGTTGTCTGTATGTTTTAACTCAAAGAAATGACCAACTTCGTGAGTAGATGTAGAACCGTCTGTAGTAACTGCTCTCGTTAGAAAGACAGCATTTTTACGATTATCTTGTCGCATGTGCCATATCCCATTCAGTCCTATACCCAAAGAATTGACAAGGTGTATGTTAAGGGTAGCCTCTCTGTGGTGGCTATTGATAACAGCATCCCAAAGTGATTCGGTAGTAGGACTAACAAAACTTGTATTCACCACCATATTCACATCACAGACTTGGTAGAAACGGATAGGAAGGCGACTTTTTGTAAAATTACGATTCAATTCATCTATTACACTTTGTGCGTTTCTGTGGGCAGCAGGATATTCGCCTGTGCTGGCTATGTATGCCCAAAATGTAACAGGTACACTCCAAATAATACTGGGGTCGTCATCTCGCCAAACTCTATCGGCTATAATGCCGTGTTGTTGTAGCAAAGTTTGGTGTATTTGTGGCAGGCGTGCCAATAGACGATAAAGAGAGTCGTTGTTACCAAAATAAAATTCTTTTTGCAACTCTGCCATAGGTACATCTGGCGTACCACACTGTTTTACTTTTAGACTATCTTGTGCTAAAATTTTTGTGCTAAATAATGTTAAAGCCAGCACAAAAAGGCTTAAATATTTTTGAATTTTTGAATTTTTGAATTTTTGAATTTTTGAATTTTTGAATTTTTGAATTTTTGAATTTTTGAATTTTTGAATTTTTTAATTTTTTAATTTTTTA
>CANGYA010000240.1 GCA_947457925.1 Cytophagales bacterium
ACCAAAAATTCGCCAGCTCTTTCTAAGTTTACTTCATCAGAGGCTTCTATTTCTTGGATACGGTGGTCGTCCAAACCATCTGTAGTGTCCACTAAGGCACATAAAAATAACTGTGGGTTGCGAACATTATAGCCGTGTTGGTGTATTTTGGTCAAAGTCATGGCATCTCGCAAGTAGGCTTCGTAGTCGTCCCTGAATTTGAACTGAAACATAAATGTTTCTATAGAGCCTTGTCTTTCTACTTTCAAAATCAAATCTACTACGCCAGCATCACCCACTTTCATATCTTTGAGCCACTGTACTTTGGCATCACCAAAAATAAGTTGCTTGCTGACTAATAAAGATTTACTGATTTGGTAAAAAAAGGCTTGTTCAGGCATGAAATAGATACCTTTATTGGCTAAATTTTTTAGCTGGAATTCCTCTTCAAGGATTACTCGTTTGATATTCTCAAATATTCGTTCCTCAACGGTAGTAGTGTGCATAATGGAAAGAGATAACGGCAATTTTTTCCGTATAACTATTGCAAAAGTAACGTTAGTAGTTGGTTTTTTTGCAAATTTGATAACAAATTTAATTACCTTAGTAAAAATGTTTGGCTAACTAAACTTTTTACCTATTTTTTAGTGTTTACATAGACTATTTATTCACAACACACTTAAATTGATTGTTACGAGATGGCATTAGATCACACAGACCCGAAAAATCAGGAAAGAATCCGTAGGGCTTTGTCTCAACGAGATTGGTCAGAAATAAAAAGTATGAACTCATGGATGGTGTTGAAGGTCATGGCGGAGTTTGTAGAAGCAATGGAAAAATTGGCAAGAATAGGGCCTTGTGTTACGATTTTCGGTTCGGCACGTACCAAACCCGACAATCCGTATTACCAAAGAGCCGAAGAGATAGCGGAAAAATTAGTCGTACATGGTTACGGTGTGATTACAGGCGGAGGACCTGGGATTATGGAAGCAGGTAACAAAGGAGCTAAAAAAGCAGGCGGTAAGTCTGTGGGTTTAAATATCTTGTTGCCGTTTGAACAGTCGAGCAACCCTTATGTGGACAACGACAAAAATATCATGTTTGATTACTTCTTTGTTCGCAAAGTAATGTTTATCAAATATTCGCAAGGCTTTGTAGTAATGCCGGGGGGCTTGGGTACTTTGGACGAGTTGTTTGAGGCGTACACCTTGATACAAACCGAAAAAATTGCACGTTTTCCGATTGTATTATACGGTTCGGAATATTGGAAAGGCTTATTAGACTGGATTAAAGATACAGTTTTAGCCAAAGAAAAAAATGTGAGTCCACAAGACTTAGACCTTATTAGCATTGCAGATTCGCCTGAGGAGGCAGTGGCTATCATAGATGACTTCTATGACAAGTACAAACATATGTTAGCTCCTAATTTCTAAGCGAAGTAACCTCACTACAAACCCCTTTCAAAATGGAAAGGGGTTTTTTTGACCTTTTAAGGTCAGAAAATGTAAAATATCTTTTGACAAAAGAAAATAGTCAATGTATTCGCCTAAAGGCTAATGTACTGCTATTTTGTCTGATTACTTAGTTCTAAGTTGTTAGAGAAATGTTCTTAGACTTTCAAATGGATATTTTATTGTGTATATTCACCTCAAAATCATGCGAAATTTATGGAAACTCTCATAGACAGCACCATTGAGGTACAACAGTTATTTTCTCAACAAAAAAACTACGCCAAAAAACTACGAAAAACCACCACACAAGACCGAATAGCCAAACTCAAAAAGTTAGAAAAGTTGATTCTTCAGTACCAAAACCAACTTGTAGAGGCTATTTACAAAGATTTTGGCAAACCTGCTGCCGAAACCGTAGCTACAGAAGTATTGCCTACCATTACAGAAATTCGCCACACGATTAAAAACCTGAAAAGTTGGTTAAAACCTAAAAATGTATCGCCTACTTTGCCCTTGTTAGGGACTACTTCCAAAGTGTACGTAGAGCCGAAGGGCGTAACACTTATTATTGCCCCTTGGAACTACCCATTTCAGTTAGCCATGAATCCTTTGGTGTCCGCCATAGCTGCGGGCAACTGTGCCATTATCAAACCGTCTGAATTGACTCCACACACTTCGGCACTATTAGCCCAATTAGTCAAAGAATTGGCTACAGCCGAAGAAATTGCGGTAGTTGAGGGTGGGGTAGAGGTTTCTACGGCATTGTTAGATTTACCATTTGACCATATATTTTTTACGGGTAGCCCTGCCGTTGGCAAAATTGTGATGCGGGCAGCAGCTAAACACCTTACGTCTGTAACCTTAGAATTGGGAGGAAAGTCGCCTGTGGTCATAGACGAAACGGCAGATTTGCAAGACACCGCCCAAAAATTATTGTGGGGTAAGTGCGTAAATGCAGGGCAGACTTGTATAGCTCCAGACTATGTATTGGTGCAAGAAAGTGTGAAACAACCTTTTTTAGAGGCTCTCAAAAAACAATTAGACATTTTCTATAACCCACAACAACAAGGCACAGAACAGTCGGCTTCGTTGGCTCGAATCGTAAATACTAAGCATTTTCAACGCATTGGCGGACTTATAGATGATGCCGTACAGCGCGGAGCTACGGTGGCGTATGGTGGCAAACGCAACGAAAGTAGCCGTTTTATTGAGCCTACAGTCTTGACAGACGTAAACTATGATATGACGGTGATGCAAGATGAAATTTTTGGTACGGTGCTACCTGTTTTGACGTATAAAAAATTAGATGATGCTCTGGCAGCTATAGACCAACTGCCTAAGCCTTTGGCAATGTATATTTTTAGCCAAAGCCAAAAAAATATAGACTATCTCATCAAACACAGTACCGCAGGCGGAACTTGTGTAAATGACTGTTTGATACACATAGCTCACCCCGACTTGCCTTTTGGTGGTGTGAATAACAGTGGTATAGGTAGGTCGCATGGTTATGCAGGCTTTTTAGAGTTCTGTAACCAACGTGCTGTGTTGCAACAAAGAGTTGGCTGGACAAGCATCAAATTATTGTACCCACCATACACAAACAAAGTAGATAAACTATTGAAGTTAATGTTAGATTGGTTGTAAAATAAAATTAGGTGCTGTCTATTCGCCTTTTTGTTTAAATTTATAATTACAAAGTTATACAAGATATAATTTTATTTGTTTAACTTTATAGTAAGGAGAACATTATTTTACCAACCAACTTCTTTTAGTAGAGAAATTCTTTGCTCATTTTATAATGCCCGAATCAAACATACAGAATTTTTTGCCTCACTGCTTAATCCATTCACAACTCTACTACGTAGCTGTTGTTGGAATGGACGGGTGTTATATGTATGTAAATGATTTTTTTAAGCAACAATTTTTGTTCATAACAGACAATTTCATTGGCAAACACTCTTATACGGCTATTTACCAAGAAGATTGGGAAAAGTGTGATAAGGCGGTGCAAGAGTGTTTCGAAAAGCCTGAACAACCCGTCAGCCTGATTCTAAGAAAACCAGACGCAACTATTAGTGGTTTCTTTTGGACTCAATGGGAGTTTTCGGTATTGCAAGATGCACAACAAAATATCATTGGTATATTGTGTATCGGGCATGACATTACACACACCAAAAAACTTTCACAACAAGAACATTTACTAAAAGCCATTTACAACAGTAGCAATGAACCGAATACATTTGTGGACAAAAACCTGATAATTCGGTACAATAACAAGGCTGCCAAACGAATGACACAACTTTATTTTGGTAAAGAGGCAGAAATAGGTGATTATTTATTGGATTTTACCTTATTGCACCAACGAGCAGAATATTTACACCTTTGTACGCAGACTTTGGCTGGGGAAACTGTAACCGCAGAATGGTCGAATGGGGATTATTGGTGGCTAACCACCATGTTTCCTGTCTATGATAATGAAGGACAAGTAGTAGGTATGACGGTAAATGCCCAAGACATATCTGAAAGAAAACTCCGTGAGCAACAGATTATTCGCCAAAATATTAGTCTGCGAGCTATAGCTTGGAAACAAAGCCATGAAGTAAGACGACCTCTGGCAAATATTTTGGGCTTGTGCGTCTTACTAAAAATTGATGCAGCAGCTATATTTGAAGAAAAACTGTTATATATAGATTACTTATTGGTTGCAGCCGAAGAATTAGACAGTATTATTCAAGAGATTATTTCGGAGTCGAACAAAGCCTAATGTATGAAAGAACTTTGTGTCTTGTGGGGGCAGCTATTATTTAATATAGCAGCCTTTTATATTGTTGGAACAGCTACTTTATCTATCGTTGGAGTTCGTCTGAAAGGGTGTCTTCGTTTTTTTGTGGCTTTGCTCACCGCCTCCGTAGTCCTGTCCACTGTTTTTGCCGTTTATACGACCAAAGGCAAAACAGTTTTCTCTTTGTTAGCCTTGTGCTTAGTGGGCATTCTGTTGCAACGACTATTTACAAAAGAACTTTGGCAAGACCTCAAAAAAAGTTATTCACATATTCACATTTTTAGTTTTGCACCAAAAAAAGGGATTAAAGTACCAAGTTTACTTCAAAATGCCTTTGTGTGTTTATTAATCAGTCTTTGTTGTTATTTACCTAATGCCTTGATGTTAATAAAACTCAACGGTAAATTTCCTTATTACATTCCTCCACAAGACTTAGTAGGCTACAGCAACTTTGTAAAACAACTACTACTTACCCAACAAGAAAACTATAACGGCTTAACTGCCAATCTGATAAACAACTATTTTCATGGCGTATCACCCTATCATTTCTATGAATTTTGGTTGGCAGCTTTTTTGGTAAAATGCACAGGTGTTTTGCCCTTGTTTGCCTATTGGTTGTGGGTATATCCTTTGTTTTATTTGACTACTTGGGCAGGAATTTTGGCAGTTTGGGAGCATTTTCAGGCAGTAATCACATGGAAAAAACAAGTTTTCGCATTTTTGTTATTGTTTTTGGGCGGAATTTACTTGCCTCTTTACAACTATCTGCCATATTTAGAAAGTACCGTTTATTTACACAACAATACTTTACTTACCTATGGGCTGTTAGAACCATCTTTAATAGCTATTTATCTCTTGTGGCAATCCCAACGCAAAGAATTGGCGGTGTTGGTGTTATTGTGCATACCTCTGTTGTCTATTACCACGTTGGCAGGGGTTGTGGGGGCAATTATTGGCATTGTTTGGTGGGGCTATGAACACCAAAACCGCCAATTAGCCTACAAAAGTGCTTTGGGTTTAGTCTTATTACTGTTGGGCTTGGCTGTTTTATACGGTATTTGGGGAACAAAAAACGAAGCAGCTTTTTCTTGGCGAGAATTTACGCCTTTTGTAAGCACCAAATTATATGATTTTCCGCAAAATCTTTTTTGGGTAGCCAAGCAAATAATCGTAGTTTTTGGCTTGTATCTATTCAAAAGTTTTTGGGTGTATGCTCCTTATATAATTGTAGTGGGGTGTATTTATTATTCCTTTGGTTTTCAAACAATTAAAAAAAATATAGCCCTTGCCAAATATTTTGTGTTTGTCCCTCTTTGCGGTTTGTCTGCCATGTGCTTAGTTGCTTTGCATCATGATGCTTCACAAGTTTTTCGCAATTTGTTTTTTCCTTTGCTCAATGTAGCCCTAATGTTGCAAGTCATTTTTTACTACACAAATTTTTATGCTAAAAAATTGATAAGCAAACAATTAACTACTTTATTTGTTTCGTTTATCATTTTGTATCAACTACTTTACAGTGCTTACCACAAATACCAACAAGTAGCAGAACGGCAAGAGTACAACGAAGATTATTTGTTGGCAGTGCAGTCAGCCCTTCAAAAATTACCCGAAAACTCTGTGGGTGCTTTTATTTATCCCCCTAGCTTTTACAAAGATGACCTTTTTAGCAAAGTCATCAGGCATCAACTACCTGCGGGGTATTTGGCTTTGTTTCCCAATATTATAGGCATTGTTAATATAGGTGTTTTTGAAATACCATATAGCCAACAAGCTGCCTACGGTTTGCAAGAAGAAAGATTGAGAAAAAACAGTGAGTTCTACCAATTTGTGCAGGAAAGGCAAAAAATGGACAATGTAAGAAGTAGTAAGGATTTTCAAAATGAGTTTATACACCAGTATTCAATACAGTTTATGGTCATTGGCAAAAATGTTTCTGAGGATACCATGCACCGTAAAAATTGGGAGAAAGTGTTAGAAGATGCCTTATATGGAGAAAAACTGCTACTTAGATGCCCAAAATGAGGTAATAAAATAAATACCCAAACTTCAAATTAATAGACCTTAAAAAAACATTATAAAATACATTAAAACTTGCTTGCATATTTTTTGTTTAAAAAAACTTAAAAAAAATTCGTTTACTTTAATTTAGTTGCTATTTTTGGTTTTGAAAAATTAACAAACCTTAATAATTTTTTCATTTTGTGGTTGGAAGCTGATAGCCAATGTATTGTTGATAAGTCATTTATGTAAAACATCTTGCATAGTATTCACAGTATTTTCTATCATTATTTTTTAGAATTTAGCTCATTAGATTGTGGAAATTGTTTTACTGATTCATTTTTTCAATTCTTCAAAAGCCGACAGTTTTTACCACACCATTTCAAACTTTAACAAATTATGATGAAACGACTATTGCTTTACAGCTTTGTCTTATTCAGTATGTTCCTGACTATGTCGGTATATGCTCAAGACAAAACTGTATCGGGGAAAGTAACCTCGAAAGACGATGGAACACCACTACCGGGTGTAACAGTAATGGTAAAAGGTACTACTGTAGGTACACAGACGGATGTCGAGGGTACTTACAAAATTACTGTACCAGCAAATGGCTTTGTTGCAACGTATATTTACCTATGCGTTGCATTTTTTTTAGTTTTCAAAAATTTTGACACTTTTAGGCATTCCAATACTTGTAAATTTATTTAAAATCTTACATTTAATAGTTACTTCTGTCCTTTGATTTTCTTCTACCCTAC
>CANGYA010000241.1 GCA_947457925.1 Cytophagales bacterium
ATGGTAGTGTTAAAAAATATATGATAATTAAATATATGATTATCAATATTTTATAGCAAATAGATAACTAAAGTTTTGCAGATATTTATAGGTAAACAAAAAAACAGTGAATATCTGTGAAATCCGTGTCATCTGTGTTCCAGTATGACTTGATACAAAAGCAACGAAACAAGTCCATTAAAAAAATAAACTCTACAAAGGTATTGCACCTTTATAGAGTTTATGCCTTGTTTTGCAGGTATCATTACACCCAAATCTTCCCCTCCAAATACAACACGCATTTGCCCGACATTTTCACTCTTTCGCCTAACAACTCACAAAACAATTCGCCTTTGCGAGCAGAAATTTGGTAGGCGTGTAAGGTGTTTTTGCCGAATCTTTTTGCCCAAAACGGTATCAAAGAACAGTGGGCAGAACCCGTTACGGGGTCTTCGAAAAGGCTGGCTTGTGGGGTAAAGAAACGAGAAACAAAATCAACCGTATTGCCTTTTGCCGTTACAATCACGCCACCTGTACCCAAATTTACTCTTTGTAACAAGGCTGCATTAGGGGCAATTTTTTGTATAACTTCCTCATTTTCATAGACTAAGACATAATCTCTTGCCTTCAAAACTTCTTGGGGAGTTACGCCTATTGCCTCCAAAATTTCTTGGGGTAAATCGGCAGGTTGTGGCTCACGAGTAGGAAAATCTAAGGTCAATAAATCTCCTTGACGGCTCACTATCAAATCTCCACTTTTTGATTGAAACGTGATTTGGTTTTCTGCATAGCCCAAACAAGTAAACAAAACGTGGGCAGTGGCTAAAGTGGCGTGTCCACAAAGGTCTATTTCCAGTTCAGGTGTAAACCAACGCAAATGAAAACCTTTTTCGGTAGGCACAAAAAAAGCTGTTTCCGCCAAATTATTTTCTTGGGCTATTTTTTGCAAAATGTCATCTGCTAACCACGCAGACAAAGGGCAAACCGCCGCAGGATTGCCTCCAAAAACTTTGTCTGAAAAGGCATCTACTTGATAAATAGGTATTTGCATATTTTTTAATATTGGAAATTACAATGATTTGGTAGTATTGGACTTTAGTCTAATGCTATTAAGCTAAGAAATATCAAATTAAGCCCATAGTCTGTGCATTAATTTAATTGCTTACAATGCTGTTTTCACCGTTTGCAAGGCTGTTTCAAAAGCCGTTTTTAATTCTGCATTCGTAATGCCTATTGCAACATCAAAGTTTTCTTGGAATTTTGGCAATGAAAAAGTAGCTAAAATAGTTGCTCCATGAATAGGAAAACGAACTTTTGCTGCGTCCATTACACCTGCACCACCTCTGGCACCGGGGGCTGTAGATAACAAAAATAGTTTTTTACCTTCAAAAAATTTTAATTTCACTCTTGAAACCCAATCAAAAAGGTTTTTAAAGGCTGCGGCGTATGAACCATTGTGTTCTGCCAAAGAAATAACCAATAAGTCGGCTGCCTCCATTTTAGTCAAAAAGTCGTGAATAATGGCGGGGTGTCCTATAGCTTTTTCGGTATCTACAGTAAATAAAGGGAGTGGGTAATTGTTTAGATTTATTACTTCAACCGTTGCATTATCGAACTGTTGGGCTGCAAAAGTTGCAAATTGTTTGTTGATAGAGGCTTGACTATAACTTGCCCCAAATGCCAAAATTTTCATGGTACTGTTCTTAAATGGTTAAAATTAGGTAAATACCATTGTCTAACATGGTTGTTATGCTATAAGTTCATAGGGAAGCAAATCATACATTGTATTGGGAGAGCATAATAAAAAAACGTCATCTTTGGAAAGATGACGTTTTTGACTTAAATATAACTTATTGTAAGTATTTGTTTAACAAACAGTTATTCTCTATTTACTGCGTTTTGGTGAATGTACTTATCCATAAATTTTTTGTGCAGCCTTTTCTGTTTGTTGTCCAAATCTATGATACGACCTTGCACTACAGCCAACGCAATATGGTTAGAACGAATATCCAAAATATCACCATTTGACATTACCAAATTGGCATCTTTGCCTTTTTCCAATGTGCCTGTACGGTCATCAATGCCTAAAATTTTAGCAGCATTAATTGTAATGGCAGAAAGAGCCTTTTCTTTATCTAAACCAAAACCACAAGCCATACCAATAGCAAAAGGTAAGTTACGAGAGTTACGCACAGAAGCATCTTCAGTATTGTACGCCATTGTAAACAAAACGCCAGCTTCTTGTAACATTGCAGCATTTTTGTAAGGAGATTCTACGGAGTCGTCCATTCTATCGGGCAGTCTGAATGCCTGATTTAATACCACAGAAACATTATTTGCCTTCAAAAAATCTGTAATTCTGTACGCCTCTGCACCGCCAACAATCGTAATGTTTTGTATGCCAAATTTTTTAACCATTTGTACGGCAGTCATCATATCTTTGGCGAAATTTGAACGGATATACAATCTTTTTGTTCCTTCAAATAATCCTTTCATAGCTGCCAATTTATGATTAATAGGGGAGGGGGTAGCTATTTTGCTGTAATTGAGGGCATCTTGTAAAAAGTTTTCTATCAATTTGTATTTTTCTTGGATAGCCTCTACTCTCCGTACATTTTCGCCACCTTCCCAACGTCCAACGCCTATCACAGACGAAGGAAAATCTACATAAATGCCATCATCAGTTTTATAGGCTGCGTCTTCCCAATTCCAAGCATCTAACTGCACTACTGAAGAAGTACCCGAAAAAATACCACCATGCGGAGCTACTTGTGCCAATAAAATACCATTTGAACGGGTAACGGGAATTAACTCGGAATCGGTATTATAGGCTATTAAGCTGCGTACATGCGGATTAAAGTCGCCAACTTCTTCGTTATCTTGGGTAGCTCTTACAGATTCTACTTCGTTAAGTCCTAAACCAGAATTCATTAAAATAAGAGAAGGATAAACGTGCTTGCCTGTGGCATGAATTACCTCGTAATTTTCTACTTTAGTAAGGTCAGTAACTTTTGCACCTATATAAGTGATTTTGCCATTACTGATTTGAATTTCACCATTTTCAATCACTTGTCCGTTGCCAATGTGCAAAGTAGCTCCTTCTATAAGGATAGGCAGCTTTTGTACGTGGGCAGGCGAAGGTGGTTGTGCGTAGGCTGTAGCACTTACGCCACACGCCAAAAGGAAATTGATAAATTTTTTCATGTTAATAGATAAGTTAATAAGTGTAATAGACATTATTAGGATTTGTAGCATAGCCTTTAGTCTGTGTAAAATATTCGATTTTCAAAAAATTGACTACACAGACTAAAGTCTATGCTACAAATTTTATATAAATGGTTAAAAGGTTTGTAAATAAATTTTACCAATCAGGCTTAGATTTATCTTGTTTTTTGGCAGCCTTGCGTTGATTTTGTTGTAAGTATTGTACTTCACTACTTTTCATAGCTTCCAAAATCATTTTGGCTTGGTCTTCTGTCATATTGATTTGTTGAAGACGATTAGCCTGCATTTTTTTCTGTTCAGACTCTTTTTCCTTGCCTTTTTGGGTGCTGTTTTCGTCCCTTTCGGCTTGTTTTTTATCACTATTATTTTCTTTATTTTCGCCTGTTTGACTTTCTTTTTGTTGTTGTTTGTCTTGTTGCTGTTGGTTTTGCTTGTTTTTGTCTTGTTCTTGTTTGTTTTGTTGTTGTTTTTCTTTTTCGTCTTGTTCTTCTTTTTTGTTTTTTTGTTGGCTCTGTTGGTTTTGCTGTTGTTTCTTTTGTTGCTCCAACATACGTTTGATGACCTCGTAGTTTTGCCTTGCTCCTTCGTTGGTAGGTTCGGCTTTCAAAGCACTTTTATAATGTAACAAAGCCGATTCAAGGTCTTTGGCTTTTACCCTTAAATTGCCCATTTGTTGGTGAGCCACCGACTGGATAGACTTATTACTTGCATTGGTCAATTCGCCATAGTAACGAAAAGCCTGCGTGGTGTCTTTGGCATAGTAACACGCATGAGCCAAGTTCAATTTTGCCCTTTCGTCTGTGTAGCCTTCTTCATAAATCAGTTGCTTGTATTTATTGGCAGACACATTGAAAAATTTACCTTGAAAAGCCGTTTCAGCCTCTTTTTTCAGTTGGTTGATGGTGGCTATTCTCGTAATTTTTGGAATAGGATTGATGGAAAGAAATATCAATAAAAACAGTGATTTCATAGTGAAATTTTATCAAAGTGATAAAAAAGTAGCTTTTGTTAATAGAGATTATTAAAATTTTGTAACATAGACTTTAGTCCAATGCTATTAAGCTAAGAAATTATTTTTTAGTGCCGTTAGGCACGAAATAGTTATAGCAATGTTATTTTATTTCTCCTTCAAAGTGCCGTAGGCACGATATGTTTCGTGCCTACGGCACTTTGAAGGAATTATTACTATTTTTTACTATAAATATGTCGTTGCCCACAACGGAATTGCTAAAGGCACTTTTTTAAAAATAACTAATTGGTAATCAAATAATTATTTATATTCTTGTTTTACTTTCTTAGCTTAATAGCATTGGACTTTAATAATTACTTGATTAGCAATGTATTAAAAGCACAGACTAAAGTCTATGCTACAGACCTTCATAACATCTTAATAGAGATAAACAATATTTTTAGAGCTAATACGGTAAAATTACGCAAAGCATTTAAAAGCCCCAAGAAAAACGAAGGGGCAAAATTCAGAAAAAATGTTAATTTATTAAGTTTCTATAGCTTGCGTACTTACAAGCACCCATTCATTGGGGGCTGTGGGCAAAACAATGTGAATCAATGCTACTATATCGTAGGTTTTGTAAACCGAAAGATTCGTAAATTGTTGTAGGTATTCGTACAAAGCCTGATACCTTGCTACTGTAGCTTGTTGGGCAGGTGTATGCCAATCTTTGGGCGTACAAGCACGTTGCAACAAAGCCTCTAAAGTAATGGTCGTATTGGGCAAGTGCAAAACGGCTAAATCTGTTACTATTTTTACTTCAAAAGGATAATCCGATTCACTCTGAAAAAGTAAACCTTCGGTTAAAGTTTGTAAAGTAGTATAAGTGTTTGTTGTAATGGGCTGCATAAGAAAAGTTTTTGGCAATTTAAAAGTTTTTGTAAGAACCAACAATTTTTACTACCTTAAAGCAATGAAAACCTTTTAAGCACTTTTACCACATTTAGCCAAACAAAACATGAAAGCCATTACTTCTTTGGGTACAAAACTTGTGATTAATGACACTGCCGAAATACACAGAGGAGGCGAAGGGCGTATTGTCTTGCTCAAAGAAATGCCCCAGCACGTAGCCAAAATTTATTTGCCAAACAAAACCCCCATAGCACAAAATCAACTAAAAGCCTTACAAGTATTAGACAGTAATTTTTTTGTAAAACCCGAAGAGTTGATTTTTGATGCCCAACACACACAAGTTATTGGTTTTACAATGCAATATTTGGGCAATGATTTTATCCAGTTGGCAGCATGGTTCAATCAACAATTTTGCAAGAAAAATCAAATAGATTTTAAACGTAAATTACAGTTAATCAAAAACTTAGCCGTAGCTATTCAACAAGCCCACCAAGCCAATATTGTGATTGGCGATTTGAGTGGGCTGAATATTTTGGTCAATTCACAAGACGAAATTAAGTTCATAGATGTAGATTCGTATGAAACTCCCGCCCAACCACATTCGGGCATATTGTTAGACGAAATTCGAGATTATTATTTGCAAGGTACAGTTTCTAAAGCCACAGATGCCTTTGCTTTTGCTATTATAGCCTTCAATTTATTGACTTATACGCACCCATTTAAAGGGATTCATCAAATTTACAAAAATTTGAATGAAAGAATGGTACAATTATTACCTGTCTTTAAAGCTGATAAAAATTTAATAGTTCCGAAATGTTATGAGCCAATTCCCTTAGCACCTTTGCAACAACAGTTTGAGGAAATATTTGCACAAGGTAAAAGATTTGTATTGTCTTTGCAGTTTTCTACGGGGCTAACACCGCAACCTGTGGCAGTCTTACCTACCACTATTTCTCAAGGAGAATTAACTGTGAAAAGTATTTATACACCTGATAACCAATGTATTGTAAAAGAAGTTTTTGCCCTCAAAAATAGGCTATTGGTTAAAACTACACAAGGCTATGCGGTATATGATGCCAGCAACTACGGTTACACAACATTAGTACACGAAATTAATAGCTATACAGACGGAGATGTTTTTATAGGGTATCACCATATTTTAGCCAAAAAAGGAACTATTTTGTACGTTTATAATAGCCAAAAACAATGGGAGGCAATTCAAAATTTCACATTTTCTCCACACAGTCGTTATGTGCAGATTCAAGATATTTTAATAGTGATAGAAGATGAAGTAATGAAAATGTTATATTTAGACCAAATCAATCAAAATATTATTCATTTTCAACAAACACCTGTTTTTGGTCAAGGTATGCACATTCAACAACAAACTATTTTACAACAAGCAGGAGGCAAACAATACGTATTTTACCATTCGGGCAAAAATATTTCTTCGGTACAACTGCCACATATAGCCCACCAAGTTTTTATCACAGTAAATCAAGGTGTCTTGAGCTATAAAGTACAAGGCGGACAAGAGGCAGTACTCAAACACGAGTTTTTTAGTTTGCAAGACCTCAAATACAAAGCACAAGGGACTACGAATCAACTCAAACACTTTGCAGTAAAACCCACACAAGCCCAACAAGGCATTGTGTTTGAACCAATGGATAACGAATTGATTATCAGGCGGACAGAAGACTATGCGGTTTTACAAAAACTACATTGTGATTTACTTTCAGAACAAACCCAGTTGTTCAATACACAAGCAGGGATTGTGGCAATGGAAAAAAATGGTGTTTGGTTGTTGAATAAAAGGTAAGTAGAGATTGCTAAAGTATATTCGCCTAAAGGCGAATATACTTTTTATACGTTGGCAATGGTCGCA
>CANGYA010000242.1 GCA_947457925.1 Cytophagales bacterium
CTTACTATCTACAAAACGATTCAACGTAAAACACTTGTAGCTACTGCTGCCAACTATGACAAGAACACAGCAAAAGTAACAGCTAACCGAGAAGCTGCCATTAATGTAGGTAGCAGTGATAGACACATGAACTGCGAAATATGGATGGAGAACCAAATAGTTCATGCTTCTTCTGGTGCAAGAACCTATTATACAGAATGGCGAGAAACTTGTGTGTGGTTTGCGTGTTGGAAAGATTGGAGAAATACGAATGCAAAAAACATTTCAGTAACAGGTAGTTTATTAATTTCTGTAGGCAATGACCCTACTCAATTCTGGAAGCCTATTAATAAAAGTCTAACTAATACCAATGAGGCAAAAGAGCCTTTAAATCCTTATTTTGGTTATCCACAATTTGGTAGTGCAGTTGTTTGGATACACAACGGAGCTACTCAACATAGTGTAACATCTCCGCAGAACAGCTATGCCTCACACACTTTAACTTGGTAAAATATTATACTTCTATCCAAACCTCTTGCAAGAGGTTTGGATTTTAAATTTACATGATACATTATGAAATATATTTTCTTTACTATTTTCTATTTTTGTATTATTTTTAGTTCATTATCTCAAAATAATACCAAAAAATTTTATATAGCCACAGAATATAATAATTATTTTGCAAAAATCACAAGTGGTAATATAGACAAAGGTGCAAAATTAGATAATAGCTCCTACGTTTTTCAACCACAACCTCGTAGGCTTAACATGAGCATTGCATTGGGGTACAATTTTAAGCAAAAATATAGTATAGAATTACATTTTTTACCCATTGAATACTATAATTTTGTAAACATAGAAAATTTATCTTTTCTCAATACATATGGTTCATTAGGTGATGCCTATTCTTTTTCCTTACGTTTGCACCGTCAACTTTGGGTAATTCAAAATAAGAAAAAAGAGATTTTAAAATTTGTCCCTTTTGTTGGTATCAATTATCAGTTTTTAGACAACCCCCGTATAGGCATAAATGGTACAGGTGGTTCAGCTATTGTAAGAGGCGGCAACACTCTTTGGAAAGCCGACTATGAAACTTATTGTGAAAGAGGTTCTTTTGCTACCGTAGAGTTGGGTTTACGTACACAACTACGCCTTAGCCCTTCCTTTTCGTTGTACTATAACTATTATCACAATTTTGCATTTGCTACAGTTTTTGTAGATAAAATAACGGTACAGACAGATGGCAAGACTTTCTATGCCGAAAAACAATACAATGGTGGTGGCTATCATCACAATATAGGTGTACTGTTCCACTTCAACAAACCTAAATTTAGAAAGCAATTTGATGAATTTCCTGAATTGGGTACAAAGGCTTTTAGTCCTTCTTGGTACGTATTGGGTGGGGGTGGTGTATGGAATCCCTATGTACATACTGTAACAGATACCACTAATGTACTCTCGGACAAAGGTGGTATGACATGGACATTGCCTATTTTGGGTGTGGGTTACCAATTCCACCGTTATTATGCTGCCGAATTGGGCATGACTTGGTTGCGGTACAATACCAGCCAAGCTAGCAACACAGCATTACGTAACAGCCTCACAGACAATACCTTAGCAGTATCGGCTCGTATTTATCGCCGTTTGTGGAGTGTAGGTAAACAGCCCGAAGGACACCATAAAATGGAGTTAGACTTATTATTTGGTTTTGTAGCACAAGCCTCTTTAAGTGGCAAAAGCAAAGGCGAAACTTTAGCCACTTTTGCGGAACAAACTGACAGGATTAGCTATCAATCTACGCAAACTATGGAACGTAATTTTGCGATGCTCAACGAATTAGGGGCAAGAGTTACTTATCGTGTGGCTCCTTATGTAGCACTGTTTGGGCATTATCATCATCAAATAGGCACAGGCACTTTGTATAGCGAAAAAGTACAAGCTACCCATACAACTACTTTGCAAACAAGTACAGCTACCCGCAATTTTCAGGGAACAGGTAATTTCTTTGGCATAGGTGTAAAGTATTATTGGTAGTAGTTGTAAAAATTTATAATTATTAACATATTATCTATTAAAAAATATATTTTTATATTTAAATAAATTAGGTGCTTCAAAGCACCATTTAATTTTACAAACATAAAACCCTTACACCCATGAAAAAAACAATTTTGTTCTTATTCGTAGCTCTTTTGGCAGGTCTAACGGCTTGCGATAAAACAGAGCAACCTAGTATTGTTCTCTATCCAAGTACAGCCAATTATGAAATCAATGGGGCTAACTACACTGCCAAACAAGGCATCGTAAGAAGCCTAAATGGTGAGCCACACGTAAGTTTTGTATACATAGAAAGTCAGGCTTCACGTATTATTTTTACTTTGCAAAATGAGCAACACACCCTTATATTTTCCTTGTGTAAACCTACAGGCACTTTTTTAGCTGTTGGCGATGAGTTAGCACTAAATCATTTAGACCATTATGAAAATGGTACAATAAAAGATGATAATAAAACTTCATTTGTAGTATTTAAAGAAGGCACGTCATCAACCTCTTACAGAAGCCTACCTATGCTCATTAATAGTGAAGGCAAAAATAGCTATTTCAAAATTACTCGTAATGACGACCAGTATTTTGAAGGAACTTTTGAGTTTGTGTATGGTGAACCTGCCTTGCTCAAACAAAATGCAGACGGTACAAGTACAGTTACCAAGACTGCTGTTCCTAAGCAAACCATTAGAAATGGTAAAATTTCTATCAGGAAACAACGTATATAACTCTACTGTATTTAACAGATAGAAAAGCCTTTGGGTAAATCAATAGTACAGTAAATTTGTCCGACACTTATGAGGTGTCGGACAAATGAGTAATAACTAATAACAATTTATAGCATGACACTACAAGACTTGGCAAGTTTAAAAATATCTCCTATGCTGTGATTAATAAATCCTTCAAATAATTAACCCTACAAGGATTTTAATCCCTTGTAGGGTTTGCTGCGAAATACCTTTACACATAATCTTATCTCATTTTTACACCCTCACCCCAATCACCAACCAATCATCTGTTTGTGGTTTTGTGCCTTGCCACTTCACCACCTCGTCGAGTAATTGGTTTTTTTGTTCCTCCAAAGGTCTTTGGCTAAGGTGCAAAAGTAATTCTCTGAATCTGCGTTTCATAAATTTGCCTTGTTGCCCAAATTGGTCTTGGTAGCCGTCTGTGGCTATGTAGTACATATCTCCTTTGCGTAGCTCAAAAACATAGTTTTCGAAGTGCTTGGGTAGGCGGTATTGGTTACTTCCTATCGGAAACTTAGAGCCTTTTACTTCTTTAATCTCGTTATTCCGCACCAAATATATAGGGTTTTTTGCCCCAGCAAAATAGACTTTTTGGTTCAGTTCGTCTATGGTCATTATCGCAATGTCCATTCCGTCATTGGGTTGTCTGTCGCCTCCTTGTTTGCGGAGGGTTTTGCCCACTTTTTCGTCTAATTGGTAAATGATTTGGGCAGGTTCATAGATATGATGTGTTAAAACAATATCATTCAGAAAATCATTGCCCATGACCGTCATAAAAGCACCCGGTACACCATGCCCCGTACAGTCGGCAGCTATAATGATTTTGTATTTGTGTTCAGGGCTAAATTTATTCTCAATTTCTCCATACCAATAAAAATCTCCCGACACAATGTCTTTTGCCCTATACAATATAAAAGCCTCATAACCAATACTTTCTGTTACAGTTTCTATGGGTTCAAGAATAGCCTCTTGTATTCTTTTGGCATATTTTATACTGTCTATGATGTGTTGGTTTTGGTCTTCTATTTTATCATAGGCAGCTTTTAGTTCTACATTGCGTAGTCTTTCTATTTCCGTTTCTTTTTTGGCTTGTTCTGTTTCATAGTTAGCTTGTATTTTTTTCATTTGCAGGGTGGTTTCTTCACCCAATACAGCCGTTTTCATCTCCATATATTTTTCATAGCAATCTAAGGCTTTCCACGCATTGCCCAAATCCTTGTAAATATTTGCTAATTCACTGTAAGCCCGCATCAATTTGGGTTTTGCATTCATCATCACACCATTGCTAATGGCTTGTTCCAATCTGGCTACCGCATAGTCAAAATCTTGCATACGGTAATACAGCCTGCCCAAACTCAAACAGCAAGTAATAATCCCTTGTTTTTGTCCTTGTTTTTCTCTTTGTTGCAATGCCAATTCTATCAGTTCTATGGCTTTGTTGTAATCCCCCAAAGTTTCATAGACTAATCCGAAGTCGTGCCATGCACGTGCCTCTGCATTCATATTCTTACTTTCTTGGGCTATTTTAATGCTTTTCTCAAAATATTCAATGGCTTTTTCATAATTTTCGTTGGCATGATAAGTAGCTGCCAAACTTGTAAGGGTATTTGAGATGCCCATTGCATCATTCAGTTCGTAATACAATGTTAGACAGGCTTCATGAATGGCTGCAGCTTTTTCGTATTCTTTGAGTTCTAAATAAATATTGCCCAAGAGGTATTTTGTTAGCACTTCGCTGTCTTTTTCGCCATACCTAATGAAAACTTCTAAGGCATTGTTGTATTGGGTAAAAGATTTGTCATATTCTCCCGAATACACCGTTGTACTTGCTTTGATGATAGTTCCCCACGCCAAGCCTACCTCATCATTAATCTCACCAAAAATACGGTATGCCTCTTGCAACTTGGCATTACCTTCTGCTAACTGTCCTTTGATGTAGTAGAGATGAAAACCCAAATTTAGGGCAGCATATCCCAAACCTGCCAAATACTGAATAGGAGCAGCCATTTCATACGCCTTTGCAGCCAATTCGTAAGATAAATGTGGTGTGTAAATGCGTTGTAGTCTGGATTCTTTATTCAAACTATCTATTTCCTTCCATAAAGTTCTAAGTTGTTCGGGTGTCATTGGCAAAGAGGCTTGTCCTTGTGTGATGGTATTTTTTTTGAAACCGTAGAACGAATTGCAATTCGTCTATGAGTTTTTTTAATACATTTACTACAAAATAGTATATTCATTGTACTTTGTACTAAACAAAGATTAGAGTTTTTTACTTTACAATAGCCCATACATTTTTTGTAATTTCTTTTCTACCAAAAAAGTATCCCTTACTTTGTAATTGCAAGACAAAGGGGATACTTTTATAAAAATAATTTTCAACACAATAATAGACAAAATGGCTTTGCCAAACAAAAGTTTGGTAAAATTTTTATCAAGTTTGGTTTTGATACTCTTAAAGGCTCGTAGTAGTTTAGCCTCATCCCCGACTCCTCCCCATAGGGAGAGGAGTTTGATAATCAACTTCTTCTTCGTCTTGGGTGGGTGGTGGTGTAAGTTCCATCTATAAAATTTTTCCGTTGCTTGTTTTCACACCTAAATTACACAGAAATTTATATATTTGAAAAATAGACTTTATGAAGATTTTGTAACATAGACTTTAGTCTGTGTAGTAATTAATTGATTAGCAATGTATTACAGGCACAGACTAAAGTCTATGCTACAGACCTTAATAACATCTAATTAATAAATTTTTTAAGGGTTGTAAAAAAATTAACAAAAGCAACATGAAAGATTATTACTATATTCTGGGTATGAGCAACCATGCGTCTTTGGAAGAAATAAAGAGTGCCTTTCGCAAGTTGTCTATGAAGTTTCACCCTGATAAAAACAATGGTGATGAATTTTTTACAGAAAGATTCAAAGATATTCAAGAAGCCTACGAAGTATTGGCTGATGCTGAAAAAAGAAAAATCTATGACAACCAAACCGCCAACCCTAAGCAGCAATACCAAAACTCCCAAAGCAATAATTTTGTACCAGAAATAGAGTTTTTAAGAGCAGACAAAACGGCTTTTGAATATGACGAGGAAATTACGTTTTCGTGGAAAACCATTAATGCCAACCAAGTAAGCCTCAAACCTTTCGGTACGGTTAGCCCGATTGGACAAAAGACTTACAAAATCAAAGACTTTAAGAACCAAAGTATTCAGGTAGAATTAATTGCAGAAAATACGCATATTAACCGCCAAACTTCGGTTGCTCTTACATTAGAAAATAAGACTTATCAAGAATTATTATGGTTTTTTAAGGGGGAAATAGAGAGGAAGAAAAAGGAAAAAATGACCAAGAGTAATCTTATTACGGAATCTTCTGATATGAAAAATATATTAATAATCGGAACATTAGGTTGTATAGGAATAATTATATTTTTTTATGTTATTGTCAAATTAATTGAATAATTTTAACTACTTAGTATTTTTAAAAAACCACTCCTAAATTCTCTTGAGTATGCTATCTTCAAAACCATACTTACATTGATTAGAAAAACAAAAAGAATAGCTTTGCGTACAAGGAGATAAACAGTTTTATTATGCAACAAGTCATCAATATAGAAAGCAATGCTGATAATTTTGTAATTAGTATTAGCAAAAACGCCATAGACCAGACTACACTTTTTAAGCTGTTGGCTCGGTTACGATTAGAATATTTGCTCAATAAGGCAAATATAGATGAAAGTATAGAAGATGTAAGTGAGGAAATCAAGACAGATTGGTGGTTACGTAACGAGGCTGTTTACAAAAAATATGATGTATAGTTTATGCACTTGGTCATTGTAGATACTAATATAATTTTTGCTGCTCTGCGAAGCAATAACAGCAAATTACGTGAGATTTTATTAGATAGGCAGGAAGATGTTACGCTATATGCTCCTAATTTTTTGATTGGGGAGATATTTCGACATAAAGATAAAATTTTACAAAAATCACAACTTTCTGCCGAAGAAGTCTATGAAGTTCTAAATTATGTATTACAAGGGGCTTTGTTGCAACGTATATTTACCTATGCGTTGCATTTTTTTTAGTTTTCAAAAATTTTGACACTTTCAGGCATTCCAATACTTGTAAATTTATTTAAAATCTTACATTTAATAGTTACTTCTGTCCTTTGATTTTCTTCTA
>CANGYA010000243.1 GCA_947457925.1 Cytophagales bacterium
TCAGGTGTTTTTTTTGAGGTAAACCGAAAATAGGCGGTTTCCATGCCGTAGGTGTAAAGCACATTAAAAAAAGCTGCTTTGGCATAAAAATCTGAAATAATACCGTATTGTTCGGGAGCAAAAATGTAAGTGTGAAACGGTACTAAGGCGTAGTTGAGCAGGCGACCAAAGTTGCTACTAATACCGTAAATGGCTGTTTGGGAGGCTAATTTCTTGAGAATGGACATAAAAAACGAAATATGATAGTAGGCAAATTACGTGAAGTTCACATAATTTACCAAATCAAAAAACTTGTATGTCAAATGAATAAGTTTAACTAGTTCAAGTTAATAAGAATGCTATACTATATCTTTTTTATAACCTCACCCCAACCCCTCTCCAAATGGAGAGGGGCTTTTTTTACCTTTTTAATGTGAAAATAGATATAAAGACTCCCCTCTCCATTTGGAGAGGGGTTGGGGGTGAGGTCATAAAATATTATTCTTCTCTCCGAATATATTGCGTAGGCACAGTAGCTACTAACCAAACCGAGTTTTCAGAAAGATAAAAAGTAAAGCCGTCTTTAGTCATTTTTTCACTATCTATGACCAAAATCACAGGTTTTCCATGCCTTTGTCCTACTTTGTGGGCAGTAGTTTTGTCTTTAGACAGGTGTACGTGGTGTCTTTGTTGAGGCAACAAACCTTGTTCAAGAATACTTGGCAGAGATTTTTCGGCAGTGCCGTGGTATAAAATAGCTGGTGGCGTTTGTGGAGCAAGCCCCAAATCTACCGTTACAGAATGTCCCTGATTTGCCCTGATACGGGTTTTGTCTTCATTGAAAGCAAATCGTTGCTTGTCATTGGTGCGTACTACTTCTTCTAATTGTGCTTTGTTAATGACTTTTTGGTGGGCTGCTAACTGTTGAAGTAGGAGAGTTACGTCCACCCAACCTTGTGCATCTAATTCAATACCAATAAGTTGTGGTTGATGACGCAGCACTAAACTTAAAAATTTACTAATTTCTTTGGGTTGCATATTGGATTATTAATTTACCACAAGCACACAAGCACACAAGGAGACAAAAGCATAGTAATAAAACTCTTGTGTGCCTTGTGTACTTGTGGTAATAAAAGTACATAAAGGATTTATCATTATTTTCAACTAAACGTACTTCCTTACTTCAAGGTTTCGTAGTCTTTAAATACCGAAAACTTCAAAGCCTCCACTTCTTTTCTGAACTCCGTAAACTGCGTAGTAGTCAATATATTTACTTGATTTACAAAGTCTTGTACTTCTTTTTCTACTCTTGGCAACAAAGTTTCTACCATTGTCGTAGGCTTTTCGTAATACTCAAAGTAGTTTTGGACTTCTCCCAAACGGCTACTTAGCAAGTTGGCGTTACGTACCAAACCTTGTACTTTTTCTTTGCCTGTTATTCTTTCCAACAAAGTTTGTACGTTTTCTTTCAAGGCTTTAGCTTTTTCGGCTACCTTTTTCTTTTCAGGCGTATCTTCGCCTAACTGCTTGCTAACCAAGTCAATAGTTTCCTTCATTTCCTTTAATCTATCTACGGCTGCGGTGGTACTTTCCACAGATTTTGTCCAACGGCGATAAATGTCTATGTTTTGTTGAATCACTGCCGTAGTTACCGTTACACGAGGTTCAGGTTTTAGCGTAACCATTGTTGAGTCTTTTGCTCCTTTGTAAGAGAAACGAACTTTGTAAGTGGCAGGTGCAGCCAAAAATCCGCCTCTATCAGACGTATTCGGCTTTGGTTTTGGCGAATTAGGGAAACGAGTAGCTTTTTCACGCAAATCCCACTGCAAACGGTTCATGCCCGAATCTGGTTCATGGTACAATGTGCGAATCACTTTGCCCTCTGTATTCAAAATTTCTACTTTTACCAAATCATCTTTGCTGCCTTTGTCTTTTTCCTTGTCTTTATCACCATCATTCGCAGGTTTATTTTTGTCTTTGCCTACTTTGGCGTAGTACGTGAACATAGCCCCTTCTGGTCGGTTGTCGCCCTGAAACATATCTTTTCCTGCAAACAATACGCCTTGTGGCGAAGCAAAATTGGCAATGTACGCCTCTGGACTCTCGAAGGCTGCCAAATCTTTTTGTAAAACGGCATTTTGTTGGGCTATTTTACGCAAAGGTCTGATGTCGTCTAAAATGTAAGCTGCACGCCCAAACGTACCAATGATTAAGTCGTGTTCTTTGGGGTGAATTTTAAGGTCAATCGTTGGTACAGTTGGATAGGCATTTTTCCATTTATTCCAATTATCTCCACCATCAAAACTTACATACAAACCAAATTCTGTTCCTGCAAATAGTAATTTTGGCTCAACAATATCTTGCACGAAAGACAATGCAAACCCCCAAACTTTCTTTTCATCTACCAATCTTTTCCAAGTTTGCCCAAAATCTTTGGTTTGAAAAATATACGGTGTCCAATCTCCACGTCTGTAGTTATTAATAACCACAAAAGCCTCGCCTTCGTTATATGTAGAAGCCACAATTTGCGGAATCCAACTGCCTTCTGGTACACCTTTAATGTTTTTGATAACATTTGTCCATGTAGCACCACCATCTTTGCTTACTTGCACGTTGCCGTCATCTGTACCTACCCACAACACGCCTTGTTTGACAGGACTTGGCGAAATACACAAAATAGTCGTGTGGTTTTCGGCATTGGTTACGTCCAACGTCAAACCACCACTCGAATCTTGTTTTTGTTTAGCGGGGTTGTTGGTGGTCAAATCTGGCGAAATAATCTCCCAACTTTCGCCTTTATTGGTGCTTTTATGCACATATTGACTGCCGTAATACAAAGTTTGTTGGTCTATAGGGTCAAGAGCCACACCAGCATTCCAATTAAAACGCAAAGGTTTACCTTCGGCATGAACAGGGCGAATATTTTTAGTAGCTCCCGTTTTGAGGTCATAACGGTTCAAATTACCACCTTGCCACATAGCATACCCATAACGGCTGTCTTTGGCATCTGGCACTACATCAAAACCATCTCCAAACAACAAAGGGTCTGCATGATGATTGCGAATACCACCATCACGCCATAAATACGCAGGAATACGCCAAGAACCGTTGTCTTGCATACCTCCGTAAATATTGTACGGCGTTTCTAAGTCATAATTGATGTGGTAAAACTGCCCCAACGGTAAATTATCTATGAAACGCCAAGATTTTCCACCATTGTAAGTCAAAGCCATACCGCCATCATTGCCATCTACAATAAAATTGGGATTGTCAGGGTGAATGTACCAAGCATGGTGGTCGGGGTGAATATTGTCATAAGTAAGCAATTCTTTAAACGACTTTCCGCCATCTTCACTAAGTCCTACACGAGAATAGATTGTATAAACTCTGTTTTCGTTTTTAGGGTCGACATAAATTTCTGCATAGTAAAAAGGTCTGTCGCCAATGTCCGCCTTGTCGTTTATCATTGTCCACTTTTCGCCACCATCATCAGAACGGTACAAAGCATTTTTCTTAGATTCTATCCACGCATACACTACATTAGGTTTGTTGTGGGCAATAGCCAAACCGATACGCCCTAAATTTCCTTCGGGCAAACCATTTTTTGTACTTTGTTTAGTCCAAGTAGCACCACCATCGTATGTTACGTACAAACCAGAACCTTTGCCACCAGAGTTAAAAGTCCAAGGTTGGCGTTGGTATTCCCACATTGCCACAAACAATTTATTGGGGTTTTGAGGGTCTATTACCATGTCCGCAGCCCCTGTTAAGTCGTTGGCATACAGTATTTTCTGCCAAGTTTTACCGCCGTCTGTCGTCTTAAATACACCTCTGTCGGGGTGTGCGTGCCATGCCGAACCAATCGCAGCCACATACACCACATCGGGGTTTTGTGGGTGAATAATGATACGATGAATTTGATAGGACTTTTCTAAGCCCATGCACTTCCACGTTTTGCCTCCGTCCATGCTTTTGTAGATGCCGTAGCCCACAGATTGGCTGTTTCGGGGGTTGCCTTCGCCTGTGCCTGCCCATACGACCATAGGATTTTGGGGCGAAATAGCCACCGCACCAATAGATGCCACTTTTTGGTCATCAAAAACAGGCTGCCAATCTATGCCCGCATTCGTTGTTTTCCACAAACCACCCGAAGCCGAACCAATATACATAGTTTCGGGGTTTTCACGCACTACCGCAATAGACGTAACCCTACCACTCATGCCCGCCGTACCTACATGGCGAGGTTTCATGCCCTTGAATTTGTCCATGTCCACTTGTTGGGCTTCCAAAGGATTTGCCAAAAGACATACGGACATTGCCAAAGGTAGCATTTTGGCAGTTTTGAGCCAAAAACTTTTTGTAAAATTTTGAATGTTCATAAAAGAGTGAAAAAATAGTTGTTGTGCTAATGATTTTTCACTCAAATTAACCAAATTAAAGAAAGTTGTGTTTGCTTTTAACGGAGTTTAACTATTTTTAGGAATTAGAGTTTTTACAAAGTTTGTAGCATAGTCTTTAGACTGTGATTTTAAATAGCTTCTAAATTAATCAAAACACAGGCTGAAGCCTATGCTACAAAATATTGTTATTACTTACTTTTTTCTTTTTCTTATTTTCATAGTGCCATTCGTTCAGTAATAATGCCTCTTGTAATACTTCTAACAATATATCCTCGTTAAAATCTGCTGCGGAATGATAAATCAATTTCTTCACCATTGTTAGCCCCTCCCCATTTAAAACTCCTTGCTCATCTGCCAATTCGTAGCCACGTATAAAGCCTAATTCTACTCTTTTTTTCTTTTTGGGAACAGACAAATAGCACAACAACCCGTAATAACTATAAAACGGTGTGCTAAATTTTATGGTGGCTTCTATTTTGGGCGAACAATTTGTAATCATTTGGTCTAATTTCCATAATAGCCCCTGTAGTTCGGGAGGCTGTTGGCTGATGTATAAAGAAATATTTTTCATTGTGGGCAATGTTTTTGCGGTAAATGCCTCGAATTTAGCCTTACTTATTTACTTTTGCAATATGCCCGACTATTCATTTATCATACCTTACCGCAACAGAGATTTGGAAAGAGTACAAAGATGTATTCAGTCCATTATGGCACAAGAATATAAAAATTTTGAGGTGATATTTGTAGATTATGGAAGTTTATCAACAGTAAGCCAAGCAATAAAAAGCTACTTAGCTAATTTTGAGTTTATTACATACATTTATTTGCCTACAGAAGGTTGGCTGTGGTGTAAATCTCATGCCTTGAATACAGGAATTCATCTTGTAAAAGGCAAAAATATTGTAGTTACAGACATTGATATTATTTATGCTCCTAATTTTTTGCAAGTAATTCAGCAATATGTGAGTCCTAATAATTTTTGTGTTTATCAATGTTATTATATACCAGAAAATTTTACTAAATATAATTCACTTGATTTTAAAAATGATTATACTTCTTGGATTAAAAGTGATGATACAGGCACAGGTTTATTAGTTGCTCCCAAAGAGGCATTGGTAGCCGTAGGCGGATTTGATACTTTTTTCAAGATTTGGGGTTTTGAAGATATGGATATTTTTAGTCGTCTTCAACAATATGGTTTAACATTTACTTACATTAACACCGAAACTGTCAATTCTTTTCATCAATGGCACTTGCGTAATCCTATGCCTTATGGTTGGACTATTTTTATGAAAGAATATTGGAAAAATAAAAAAAACTACACCGAAATTAGCCCAAATATAGCCACAGCACTGAATTTGGCAGAAAGACCTGCTTTGCAAATCTATAAGCACCCAACAAACGAAAAACCCCATCATTCTTTTGTTTTCAAACCTCCGTTTGCTCAATCTTGTATAGATTTTATGTTGGTTTTCAATCAATTAGCCCCTAAAAAAAGCATTACTATTCAACAACATTTTACACCCATTAACACACAAACAGACTCGTTAGTGGCTCGGTTTTTTCGGTTAATTAACCAACTTTTTGCGTACCTAAATGTTTCGTACAGAATCACAGAACTGAAAACCTTTGATACTACGCTACTTTCTTTTGAGGCTGTAAGAGATTTTCTCTTTTTCTTTTTAGTATCTTGTGAAAGCCAAATAGAAGACTATTATTGGCTATCAGATGATTTAGCTTTTTTTGAGCTAATAATTGTAAAAAAATAAAATTATTTTTAGCTATTTAAAATTATCTATTAAAAAATGAATGCAAGCATAATGATATGAAATTAGAAAAAATTATCCTAAGTTTGTAGCCTTACCAAAAACCTATCTTTCAACCATAAAATCAGTGATACTACAATGGAAATTCAGATTCAAACACCCGTTATGCAAAGCTACGAGCAAGTGTGGCAGGGTTTTACGAGAGAATTATTTTTAGCCTTAGCTCCTCCGCTTACGCCTATTCATTTGTTGCGTTTTGATGGCTGCAAAAAAGGTGATGAAGTCCATTTGGAGATTGATTTTGGGGTGTTTTCGCAGTTATGGTGCAGCAAAATAGTAGAGCAAACGACAACGAATGACGAGATTTATTTTATTGATGAAGGCATACAACTTCCTTTCTTCCTATCCAAATGGAAACACAAACACCGTATTGTAAAACAAGCAACAGGGGCTTTAATTATAGATGAGATAGAATTTGAAGGAAAGTTTTTTACATCTGCCTTTATTTATCCTGTATTATTGTTACAGTTTATGTACCGCCAACCCGTTTATCAAAAGTGGTTTGAAGAAGAATATCCAATTTATTAAAATATATAATCCGACTTGTACGGCTTTGATAATCTTGAAAATATAATTTTAAAGGTGTAATCTTTTTTAGGGTCGTGCTTTAAAAACTTATAGTGAAACTAATTTTTTTCAAAGAAATAAGTTTGATTGTCTTCAAGAAGCTCTATAAAGATGACATCTTTTAGAAAGATGTCATCTTTATAGA
>CANGYA010000244.1 GCA_947457925.1 Cytophagales bacterium
AAAACTTTTACAGGCTGTTTAAGCACCACACAGGGCAAAACGTAACCGCCAAAGCTACCAAGTCAAAAGTAAACAAAGAACTTTTGGCGGACATGGAAAAGGCGGGGGAACTACCCACAAAAGACAAGGCAATAGAGCAAGGTAAATTAATTTTTCATTTGGCTAATTGCTACCAAGTAGAAGGCAAAGTAAGCCCTAACGAAAAGTACGAAAAAGGTACGTACCCACAGGGGTACACACCAAGAAAACTAAGTGCCATAGATAATATTAGCCTGTTATGGCAGGAACACGAAAGCACTAAACTACTGCCGTACACGAATGAAGGCATAGAAATTCAGGTGCAAAAAACGAAGTACCAATATGTAGGCTTGGATAAAGATAATTTGCCAGACCAACAACTAATAGGGCAGTCATTCAAAGTTTTCTACAATCCAGACCAACTGCAAAAGGCAGTTGCATTATATACAGAGGATTACAGGTTAGTAAGCATTGCCTACGAAAAAGAGAAGTTTGCAAGGGCAGTGTATGACATGGCAGAAGGCGAAAGAAGTCGTTTAACCGAAATTCTTACACAAAGAAAAGGCAAAAACAGCCCTATTGTTAAAAATTTGAAAAACGAAATAGGCAGACTATCTGCCAAATACGAACACGAAATAGGCACTACGGATTTTGATGCAATAGCTTTTACTTATGGAAAAGGAGTAGCAGAACAAGTAGAAAGAGCCTATCTCGAGGAACAAGAAAGTAGTACAGTAGTGTACGAAAACGAAATAGCGGAAGTGGTAACGGAAAATATAACAGCCCCGCCAACCCTACAAACAGCACCAAGAAAGTACAGCATTTTTAAAAAATACTAAACATTAAAACTACTTAACAGCCATGATTACATTGGAGATTAAACAACAAATTACCGCCAAAATGCAAGATTTGTTTGCAACAGGGGACATCACACAGGCAGCATTTGCCAAAAAAGTACAGATAGATAAGGCGTATATTTCGCAAATCAAAAACGGCAACTATGAAATAGGCAAAGTAGCCATAGCAGATAGTTATTTCCAAACCTTGTTAAATCATTTGGAAATTGATTTACCAGAGGAAGTAACGAGTAAAGCCCGCCACTTTGATAATGACAACGGAGATGCTATTAACATGGTCTTAGAACTATGTTTAAGAGATAGACAGGTAGTTTTGATAGATTCAGATATATCAGGGGCAGGCAAAACATACCATTTGAAAAGAGCTGCAAAACACCCAAAAGTTTTGTATGTAAAGACTACTAAGGAAACAAACACCCCCGCCTTATTAGCCGATATTTTGCAGCTATTAGGTGTGAGTAAAGATAATTTACCTAAATCTAATCACGAAAAAATCAAATTGTTTCGTGAAAAGATGCCCCAAGGTTGGGTCTTAATTATAGACGAGTTGGAATTAGTCAAGAAAAAATCCGATGTATATTCTACCCTAAAAGACTTAGCAGACGAGTCTGAAGGCAAGTTTGGGCTAATCTTGGCGGGCTTTAACATGATTAAGGATTTACAGAAAAAGTATGATGCGAACCGTAATATCTACTCCCAACTATACAGCCGTTGCAGGGCAAAAGTGAAACTCTACAAAATTAGAGAGCAAGACTTAGTAAGGATTTTTTCGCCTTATACCAAAAAACTAAATGGCGATGTGATACAATGGACATTGCAGCACATACACGATTACAGGCAACTAAGTATTTATTTTAACGAAATACTCGCCATTAATGACGAGGTAAGCACAGCCCCAGAACGTAGGGTAGCTCTTTCAACTTTGATTAGTCATTATATAAACTAATTACCAACACTAAACATTAAAACTAACCTCTTTACTATTTAACCACCATTTTAAAATTTTAAAACCATGCGTAAAAACAAATTTAATCCGAAAAGAGTAGGCAGACAAATTGTAATCCCTACTAAAAATTTTATCAGTGGATTTGCAACGCCACATTTTAGTAGTAAGACAGGAGAATTAAAATGTATTGGCTTACACATAGTAGTCCCAAATACGCCACAGGGTTCACATTGGCAAGATGACATGGTAAAAACCGAAAAAGATAATGGCGTATATAATATTTACGGAAAATTTTAATCACCATTTAAACCAGATTTAAACATGGCAGCAATTTCAGTGCAAAAAGCCCTTGAAGTGGGCAAAACCGCCAGACTTATAGTAGAGGCGGAACAACATTTGGACTATCTACAATCAGATGACTTTGGTTCTATTAATATAGAACTAAGAACCAAGTCTGACTCTGGAAGTCCCTATGATACATCTCTATTAAGTCATTTTTACATAGTTGATAACGAGGAGTTCTTGAATGACTTGAAAAATATTTGCTACAAACATCTATCCAAACGCAGGGCAGAACTCTACGAGGATTTGAACAACACCATATAGGTTACTTCCCCACACTACACATTAAAACAACCTGCCCCGCCACAAGCGGGGCAACAACTCTAACAAATATGCCTATTGAAGTAAAAAAAGAGGTGCTTTGCGAATTACGTAAATTCGTAAAAGCAAACTCCGCCAAAAAAGGAGAACTATGTTTGCCCTCTGGGGTGTATGTACTATTTATAGTAGAGGTTATCTACCAACAAGACAGCTACCGTTTTGATAATATGATAGTTTTTACCTCTAACACTCGCCAAGCCTGTTTAAAGTCTTTGGAGGACTTTATTTTGCACATCAATAAAGATAAATTCCTAATAGGTGTGGCATTTGACCCCAAAGGAAGGTTTATAGTAGATGAGCAAGAGCAATTATATGTCGTGTTCAACAATCCTAAAAGTTACGACCATTATCCTTTGGTTCTTGAAAAAAAGCCCAAGCCTAATGCTATCGTAATTACAGGAGAGAGAAACTTAACTGTTTTTGAAAAACCAACTGAAACTCGCACCTACCAATATGGCAACAATGAACCCGCAAGAATTTAGTTTGCTAACTACTCCTAATTATTTAATGGAGGTAGAGGAAAGTTTAAGAGGATTTTTTGAGGCGTGCAGCCGAAATAATCTATCAGAAAATAGCATTAGGCATTTTAGTACGTATGTGGATTTCTATTTGATGTCCACAGTTTACATAAAAACATACGACTTATTGTATAACAAATCTTGGACTAAAGACAAAAAAGGAAAGGTAAAAACCAAAAAGCTAAAACTTACAACTTTGGAGTTTTATTGTGGCTGTGTTTACGGCATATTTAACGCAGAGTTATTAGAAATAGAATTGCCTTTGTTTGTCATTAACCGCATGAAAACAACTACCATAGTTCCTACACACTAACATGGCAAAGAAATTTAGTTTAAAAACCCTTTGCGAACATCAATTTGAAAGATACGATTTGTCGCAAGAATGGATAGATGCCATAGGCAAGGCGGAAAAGGGCTTTAACTGTATTGTTTGGGGCAAGTCTGGTAGTGGTAAAACTACTTTTGCATTGAAAATGTGTGCGGAGTTGGCGGGCTTTGGCAGGGTGTTTTACAATAGTCTTGAACAAGGTTTTTCAGGGGCATTACAGGATAATGTAAAATCGGCAGGGATAGACGTACACCCCAACAAAAATAACATCATGTTTGGCTGTTATCAATACGAAGAAATGTTAGAGGACTTGAAAAAGAACAAAGCAAGGTTTATCGTAATAGATTCGTGCCAATACATGGGTAAACAGGGCTTGACCTACACACAATATAAGGAACTTAAAGAGTTCTGTAAAAAAAACCGAAAAAGTATCATAGTCATTAGTCATGCCTCTGGTGAACACCCCAAAGGGAACTATGCCAAAGCTATAAGATATGACGTAGATATTAAAATCTATGTGGCAAATGGCAGGGCAAAGGCAGATTCAAGGTATGGGGCTACACAGCCCTATACTATCTTTGAACAAAAGAAAAAAGAAGGTTCTTTATTTTAACACTAAACACCATGCAAACAGTAAGAACGAATACACAAAATAGGAGGCTCTACCAACTGTTTACAATATTAGGCATAACAGACAAAGAGGCTCGTGCAGGTATGGCGTATTTGTACTCAAACGGCAGAACCGAAAAAACTTCGCAACTGTCAATTAGTGAGTGTAACAACTTGATTAAAGCCCTTGAACAGCAAACAGAAGGGGCAAAAAGTGATGTTGAATTGGCAGTAAAACGCAAACGTGCAAAGGTATTGTACTTGGCAGTAGAGGCAGGTATGGGGGCAAATGGTGAGGTAGATTATGACAAATTCAATGCCTTCATGTTGAATACATCTATTTGCAAAAAACAGTTGGTTGATTGTAACGAACTTGAATTAAGTAAATTGATTACACAGTTACAGCAAATTGTTAAGCACAATACAGAGGCACAGGCAAGTAAAGCTCTTGCGGAACTATTGGAAAATACGAAAGTGAAAAAACCACGCAAACCACGTAAACCCAAAGAAAAAGCATGAAATACACATTTTTAAACACCAAAGCAGAGGGTTTTACTTATGTATTATCCTTGCAATATGTAAAGGGGGCGTTAAAGTCTGTTGAATTTGATTTTCCGAGTATCCCCAAAAGTTCTTATGATAGGCTTATGCAAAGCATACACCCATTGAATATACAATCCACTATAGACAGCCTTCAAAAATTAAACTTTTTTATAGCTAATAATGAAGCTGTTACGGCTAAAAAAGAGTTTAACCCTGTGGCTGCGTGGTGTGCAGCCTACAAAGAAGAATATCATACGGAGTATAGTTGTACGCCAAAAGAGGCGGATAGTTTGTATAAAGTTTTGAAAAAGCCAGAGCAAGTGGGCTTAATCAAAGTATTCTTTCAGTTGAAAGAATGGTGGGCAGGTACTAAAACCGTTGATACTTTTTGCAAGTACTTTAATGAAGTAAAAAGGTTGGCAGTAGCAGAAAACACACCGAAACAGCAAGAAGTTAGCAAGCCAAAACACCCTGATTATTACGACAAAAGCTATGCAGGGACTTTAAACCCTCAACATTTGCAGGAGTATTGGCAGCATTTGCGGGGGCTGGGTTGGAAGTTTGATAATGGTAAGTGGGTACAAACGCAAAATAATCAGTAAACAAAAAAGACACCCTAACAAGGTGTCTTTTTTATTAGTTTTATTCCTCTGTGGGCTTTTCTGGTTTAGTTAAAAGAGCTTCTACAATTACATTCATATCATAGTCCCCTATGGTTAATTCATATAACACCCTTACCGCCTCTCTAACTTTCTCTAATTTTTCTGGTGTTATACCATAACTCACAGTTTTATTGTTGTTCTTTAAAGTTACCCCAACTACAGGGCTGTGAGTGATGTTACTTAGTGCTGTTAATGCTGCTCTTACGTTTGCATTTTGTTCTGTCATGCGTCTTGTCAATGAAACAACTTTTGATGTATTTTCCATGTCTGTAAATGTTTTTGTTTAATTGTATGGTACAAAATTAGCGGTTTCGCTAATGCTATGCAAGGGAGTTGTAAAAAAATATTAGCGAAACCGCTAATATTTTTTTACCTTAGTGTATCTTTGTAGCAAATCACTAAAAGCCATGAATAAAACAGAGTTTGCATTTTTATACTTTAAGGAAGTTGGTAGCCCTGTCTATAATGATGACTCTAAAGGTAGAGAGGCAGCCCGCAAAAACTTTTCTTTGCAAAAACACTATGATACAGGTGCATTAGATAAAGCATTAGAAAAGTACATAGCACTACTAAAAGATGAAGTAGAGGCGTTGAAGGAGAAAAGTAAAAATAGTGCTTAATCACTAAACAGCAAGACACTCTTATTATAGAGTGTCTTGCTGTTTTAATGCCTATTGTTCCGTTTCTTTTCACTACCCCAAAGTATTACGCCTTGCGGTGGTTCTGTGGGTAGCTCTGGGAGGTTAGGGCTTATTTTCATAGCTGCCACAGCTTTTAGCCAATCTATGGCAGCGTTGTAACGTATCTCTCGTATTTCTGGCACGTCTTGGCTTGCCATCCTTGCGTGGATATGATATAAGCTAATATCTATTAGATACATTACTATTAAATGGTTTCTTTGTGTGTAATCAGGCTGTCCGTTGGTGTCTTGTGGTATATTAAAGATTTGTGTAACATCATAACGGTTTTTCAAATAGCTTTCCATTTGGGCTTGGGCTGCTAACTCGGCATCAGTGCGAATGTTCTCGGTGTTTTGTGTAATCAAAGTTAAGATAGTGCCTTTGATGTACGTTTGATAGTCTTGTGTTTGTAGAAACATAGTTGTAAAATGTTTAGTTAGTAATCGTATTTGTGATGTCCCCTTTTGCCTATGGTGGTTTTACCGTTTTCAGAAAAGAAGTTTTCACGTAGTTTGAAAAAAGCCCCTTCTGCCGCATCTGGCACGTCTTTAGGTATATTCGTTTTGGCGGGGTCGTATATTTTGAATGTATTAACTGCCAATGTCATAAACCTATCATTACGGTACAATTCGTTAAAGTACACTTTGCCCCGCTCAAACAAACCCACTATACTTAGAATACGTTGGTCTTTGTTGGGTTTTTGGCGGGTGTCGCCTCGCAGGGGTAAACTGTAACCTTTTACCTCTGCCACTTCTGCAAAGTCTTTGTATAATAGGGCTTGTAAAAAAACTTCCTCCATATAGTACACTGCCGTACTATTGTGTTCTTTTAAATAATTGTGTAGTAAAGAGAAGTAAGCATTTAGAAGTTAGTTATTGATTTTCAGAAAGTTAGGTTCTTACTACCTATGTATCTGTGATAAACCTTTTTTTCAAAAGTACCCTAAAAATACGTAAAAACAGCCTATTGTAAGGTTTTTTACTATTTTTTTCCCTAATACTATAAAAAAAGTTTATCAAAGTAGTA
>CANGYA010000245.1 GCA_947457925.1 Cytophagales bacterium
GAATTGTTATACGTAGTCTTCAAGAAGCTCTATAAAGATGACATCTTTCTAAAAGATGTCATCTTTATAGAGCTTCTTGAAGACAATCAAACTTATTTCTTTGAAAAAAATTAGTTTCACTATAAGTTTTTAAAGCACGACCCTAAAAATAAAATATAAACTTTTTAAATTTTTAAGTGCAGAAAAATCATCACTTTCACTTAAATTGATTTGATTGTAGTTTAAAATGAGATGCTGCAGTCGTTTGTTAAAGCCTTTGGTGGGAAGTGTTGTAAACGAATTATTGCTCAATAATAAGGTATCTAAATTACGAATTTTACGAATTTGGTGAGGCACATTTGTTAAATAATTTTCACTCATTGCCAAATATTTAACTCTTTTTAATCTGCCTACTTTAAAATCAATAGGCGAAATAATAAGTGCTTGTTTTGCTAAATCTGTTTTAGTTTGGTACAAATATTTCCAAAATTCAACTCCTTGTAGTTGGCAAAGTTTAGCTGTATCAATTTTAGTTAATAAAGTAGCATTTAATTGAAAATTCCAAATAATTTTATTTAACTTTTTTAGTCTATTTAACTTTCTTGGTAATTTTTTAATGATGTTACCCGACAAGTCGAGTTCTTGTAAATTTTTGCAGTCATACACCCATGCAGGAATTTCTGTAAGGGCGAAATACACCAAATCCAATTTTTTGATAGTGTCTTTTCGTGTGGAAAATGCCAAGTGAAAATCATTTTTTTTGGGCAGTTTCTGTGCATAAATTGTCGTAACAGATAACCATAACAGTATGGCAATCGTAAGGCTTTTTAATGACCCATTCATAGTAAAAGTAAGTGTAAAAAGTGTGAAGTTTTTATTACAATTTAGAGTTCCTTGCAAATACTTTAAAATCCTTGCAAAGTTGTATGAAATGAAAATAACAAAAGGCTTGAAAGTAACAGCAAGAGCCTATTTTTATTCACCAAAAAGGGATAAACTTACTGATTTGCGACAATTTTAGCAGCCTTACAGAAACATTTGAATAAATTTGTAGTGTTAATTGTAAAAATACTGTAAATTACTTTACCTTTGCGTAAAAGGTGTACTCTATACATTGAGATTTAAGTACAATTTCGTGTTTTTGAGCAGAAAACATCTTACTTTTAGCCAAAAAATATGCTTTTATCAAAACATTTTTTGAAAAATACTAACAAAAATTACGGTGTTTTGATAGAAAAATTTATTTTTGGCTCAAAATTTCTTTTAATAACCTAAATTTACGTATTTAATACCTAATAACTTAAACCTATGAAACAAAGAGGGAACTATATGGGCTTGGCGGTTCTTGGAGCAGCTTTGTTCTTCGGTTCATTCGAGGCAAATGCCCAACGCAATGAAGCGGAGTGGAGTACACAGTTGCAAAAGATGGACGTACAACCTAAACGTCAAAGATTGCCAAATATCATTAACGATTTACTTGATGACGAATTTGCACCTGCAATTAGCCCTGACGGAAAGACTTTGATTTATCAGTCTAACCGTAAAGGCAAAAAATTTGAGGGTTATTATCGTTTGTGGGAATCTAAAAAAGATTCTAACGGTTGGTGGACAACCCCTGCCCCTATTGAAAGCATCAATGCAAAGGCTGCGGCTGGTGACTTAATCGGAGGACCTTTCTTCGGTTATGACGGTAATACTTTGTATTATTTCGCTAAAATCTCTGGCAGCCAAGCTGAAGATATTTATTTCTCAACGAAACAAGGCGACAAATGGTCTGAACCTATGCCTGTGAAAGGTGCTGTAAATACTGGCGACTACGAAGGTTTCCCTTCAATTTCTCCAGACGGACAACGCCTCTACTTCATGCGTAAGTCTGCCTCTGCCGATAACTCTGCGTCTGCTTCTACTAACACACAAGGTGCAGAAGGTACTAAGGCAAAAAAAGAGCCTAAAGGCAAACCATCTTGCTACAAATTAATGGTAGCTAAATTGCAAGAAGACGGTTCTTGGGGTGGTGTTGAAGAATTACCTGCTCCAATCAATGCTGATTGCGACAAATATCCACACATTGGTCCTGACGGTCAAACATTGTACTTCTCATCTACCAGAGGTGGTGGTTCTCCTGAAAGAGCTTATGATTGGAACATCTACGTTTCAGAAATGAAAGAAGGTGGTGGTTGGAATGAGCCAAAACCAATGGACTCTGCTCCTTATGTGAAAAATACTGGCTATTCTATCTTAGAAGATGGTCCTGTTAGTATTGCTCCACAAGGTGATGACCCTCACGTTTTAGGTTTCTTCTCTGCTTACTATGGTTCTTCTCACGAATTGTTCACTATTCCAATTCCAGAAGGTTTACGTCCTAAAAAGACTTGTTTCTACAAAGGTAACGTAGTAGATTCTTTGACATTGAAGCCTTTAACAGCTAAAGTAACTGTAGAAAATTTGACTCGTCCAATGACTTACAAATTACAGTCTGATGAGGCTAAAAATGGTCGTTTCGGTTCTGTATTTACAGAAACTAACAAATACAAAATCACTGTAGAACACCCAGATTACAAAACTTATGTATATGTAGCTGACTTGACTAACTTCAATATGTGGACTTCTTGCGAAAAGATGATTCGTTTAGCGAAGAAAGGTGTAATGGCTACGATTACAGTAGTAGATGCAGGTACAAAAGAGCCAATTGAGTCTAACTTAGTAATGAATGCTGATGACGCAAACAAAGGCTTTGTAAAAGACTTCGAAAAAACAGGTATGGGTAAATTCAAAATGTTGTTAGGGGCTGGTACTACTTACACTGGTGATGCTACTGCCGATAAATATGAGCCTAAGAAAGAAGTTATTGACTTGACAAGCAAAGTTGACGGTGATACAGTAAACCGTTTTGTATTGATGTTAGGCGTATTAGATGTAGCATTTGACAACATCAACTTCGAAACTGCAAGACCAAGAACAATGAATCCTAAAGAATTGAATGCTGCTTTAGTTCCTCGTTCTATCGAAATCTTGAACCAAGTAGTGAAATTCTTGAAAGATTATCCTGCTGCTAAAATCTCTATCGAAGCACACACAGATGACGTAGGTAAAGATGAGTACAACATGGGTCTTTCTGAACGTCGTGCTGCTGCTGCAAAACAATATTTGATTAAACAAGGTATTGCGGAAGCAAGAATTACATCTAAAGGTTATGGCGAAACAGCTCCAACTGTACCAAACATGATGGATGGCAAACCTGACAAGAATAACCGTGCTTTGAACCGCCGTGTTCAATTCAAGGCAATGAGATAATTAGTTTAGTTAATTCACTCTCAAATTACACCGCAAAGCAATTTGCGGTGTTTTTTTATGCCTTTATGCAACTTATTTGTGTTTAAAATATGCTATTTTAGCTACTTAAAACCAAAAAAATAATTACTCCTTCAAAATGACTATTCATCAACTACTGAAACACTATTGGGGCTATTCGCAATTTCGACCTTTACAAGAAGATATTATTTCCGCCGTATTAGCGGGGCATGATACCTTAGCTCTATTGCCTACAGGTGGCGGAAAATCTATTTGTTTTCAAGTACCAGCCTTAGCTTTGGAGGGGCTGTGTATAGTTGTTTCGCCTTTGATAGCCTTGATGAAAGACCAAGTAGAACAACTCAAAAAGAGAAGCATACGAGCAGATGCCATTTTTTCGGGCATGACGCAAAGAGAAATAGATAGGGTGTTGGATAATGCAGTTTTTGGTGGCTTAAAGTTTTTGTATGTTTCGCCAGAAAGATTACAAACAGAATTATTTAAGGAAAGGGCAAAACGCATGAAAGTAGGCTTGTTGGCTATAGACGAGGCACACTGTATTTCGCAGTGGGGTTATGACTTTCGCCCGCCTTACTTAGAAATAGCAGCCTTTCGGGAATTATTGCCCAATGTACCTTGTATAGCTTTAACGGCTACGGCTACGCCAGAAGTTCGCCAAGATATTCAAGACAAATTACAGTTTAGGAATAGCAAAGTTTTTCAAAAGAGTTTTAGTCGTCCAAATTTATCGTATTCGGTATTGTATGAAGAGAATAAAGATGTAAAACTGATAGATATTTTGAGTAAAGTGCAAGGCACTGCCGTTGTGTATGTGCAAAGTAGGCGGCGAGCCAAACAAGTAGCAGATTTGTTACTACAAAACCGCATTTCAGCAGACTTTTATCATGCAGGTTTGAGCCACCCAGAACGTAACCAAAAACAAGATGCGTGGATACAGAATAAAACAAGGGTGATTGTAGCTACCAATGCCTTCGGTATGGGTATAGACAAGCCTGATGTACGTTTGGTGGTGCATTTGGATTTGCCCAATAGTTTAGAAGCCTACTACCAAGAGGCAGGAAGGGCAGGACGTGATGAAAAAAAGGCGTATGCTGTGGTTTTATACAATCATGAAGACACACAAAGACTATTGGACAGTGTAGAAGCTGCTTATCCTTCGCCAGAAATTTTACGACATACCTACCAACTGTTAGCAAATTATTACAATTTGGCGGTGGGGAGTGGACAAGGGGCTGCCTACGATTTTGACATTACGCACTTTCAAAAAAACTTCCAATTAGAGGCTCTTACTACGTTTAATGCCCTGAAACAGTTGGAACAAGAAGGTTTTATCCAACTTTCAGACGGTTTTTATTCGCCTTCCAAACTGTTTTTTATTGTCAATAACGCAGATTTGTATGCTTTTCAGATTGCTAATGCCAAATTAGACCCTCTTATCAAAACTTTGTTGCGGGTGTATGGAGGCGAATTGTTCAATGGATTTTACAAAATTGATGAAAATTTATTGGCTCGTCATCTCAATACTTCTACTGAAATTGTCAAAAAGCAATTAGAGTTTTTGCACCAAAGTAGTATTGTGAGCTACAGTCCACAAAAAGAAAAGCCCCAACTTACTTTTACGATGCCTCGTATGAAGGCAGATGAATTGCCAATAGATATACAAACATTAGAAAAATTTAAGGAAAGGGACAAGGAAAAAGTAAATAGTGTGATTACGTATATACGACATACGCAAAGATGCCGTACCCAACAGTTATTGGCGTATTTTGGTGAAATAACAGATGACACTTGTGGGGTTTGTGATGTGTGCATACAAGAAAAGAAAGCCAAAAAAGCCCAACAAAACAGCTATTTGCCCCAAATCAAACTATTATTGCAAGCACAAGCACAAGATATACGAACTTTAATACAAAATCTAAATCCTACGGACAAGCAAAAGGCTATTCAAGAAGTACAAATTTTGGTGAATAGTGGTGAGATTTTGCAACAAAGTAACGGAGAACTGGTTTGGGCAGTTTCATAAAAGAACAAAGTAGTGTTGTATTGCTGCAACACTACTTTATATATTAAATCTTAGAATTATTTGTGAGTAGATGTCTTATAATAAAATTTTATCTACTGTATAACGCAACTGAATTTCTGCATTTTTTAGTTCTCCCACATAATTTCCTTTTTCATCATAAAGTTTTGCAGTAATTTTCATGCGAACTTGTAGCTCGGGCTTATTGATTAGTTTATTTATGACTTCTTTTTGTTCTATCACTTCAAAAGAAGATTTGCTATTTTGTTTACCCATGAAAGAATTATAGTAACCAAATTTGTTACCCAAAGAATATTCATAAATAAAAGCAAAGTTTTGATGTACTACATTAAACCCCTTTACAGAATCTGGATTAATATAACTAAATTCTTTACGACCTACTTTGAATAAATTTTTTAAAACCTCCATAGAATAATAGTTATTAATGTTAGATTTAGTTGCAGTAGGAGGTAAATGAATAACAGGAGGGAAAATAGCAAATCTTTTGTAATCACCTTTTGTTTGGCTAAGTACAGTAGAGATGCTAAATACTGGTGCAATATATACTGGTGTAAAATCATATTGTGTTTGAACACGTACAAATGATTCATTATTCCATGCTGTTGGTTGGGTTGATGCAGAACCTTCTACAAAAAATAAATTTTCATTTAATAAATTAGCTTTAAAAAAGGCTGTTGAGTCTTTGGGTAAAACTGGAGCAAATGTTACTTCATTATTTTGACAACCGATGCTTGTCAAAACTATCAGTAAAGTTAAAGAATATAAAAAAGTTTTCATATATATAGTTTTTTAGATTTAGCGTGAAACACATATATTAGTGGAAGAACAACTATGTCGGATGCAAATAGTGACTGGAGTACATGAAGAATATATCGTACTTTCTACAGATGTTGCAGTATATGATACAAAACTTCCATTAAAAGAAAAAACATAAGTTTCACCAATCACTAAATTCGAGAATTTATACTTTATTCCTGTTAATGCAGATTGGCACATCCCTATAAAAGTAGGGTATTCTATTATGTTTATAGAAGGGCTTGGTATGTTTTGACTAAAATTTACAACTTAGTTAGAGGTAATGGTAGAAATATTGGAAGGAGAAAAATCATACCCAGATTTAATAGGTACAATAGTTCCTGACCATAAGGCAGGTACTGTAAAACTATAATTACCATTATTATCCGTGCTGATAAAAGAGGGTGCACCAGATATTTGTGCATTAGCGATGCCCAACATATTACAATTTGTAACTCTTCCTGTAATTGTATAGGTTGCTTCTGTAATGTTCACTGTAACCGTACTTCCTAACCTGCTTGGTCTGCCACCGTTGCAGTTTACATTTACATTAGCAGCAACCCTGTGAGTACCAGCCGAAGTATAACGTACTTGTACCATGCCCGAGCCTGCACCGTCTATAATGACGGCATTTGCTCCAAAGTTCCAAGTTACACTGCCTTCATCTACACAACCACTGTTTTGGTCATAGAAGGTAGCATAAAAAGTAATAATATC
>CANGYA010000246.1 GCA_947457925.1 Cytophagales bacterium
CCCACAAACCCGAAGAAGAAACTCTAATAGCTTTTAGGGTCGTGCTTTAAAAACTTATAGTGAAACTAATTTTTTTCAAAGAAATAAGTTTGATTGTCTTCAAGAAGCTCTATAAAGATGACATCTTTTAGAAAGATGTCATCTTTATAGAGCTTCTTGAAGACAATCAAACTTATTTCTTTGAAAAAAATTAGTTTCACTATAAGTTTTTAAAGCACGACCCTAAAAGCTATTAGAGTTTCTTCTTCGGGTTTGTGGGCTATAATGTCAAAAGCCTTTTCTACATATTCTTTGCGTGTCATGAGATAGTATTTTTAAATGCACAATAAAGAATATGTAAGCTATTTTTGCAAATTTTTTGGTTTTTTCAAAGAAACTTTTAGGAATTTTTGAAAGTATAAGTTTTATTTTCTATTATTGTGTACTAAAAAACTAAACAAATGAAAAAGCTAAGCGAAAAAATCGGCGAAAAAATTAAACAAGTTCGTGAAAAACAAAATCTAACACAGCAATTTATAGCAGACGAATTGGGTATTACTTCTAATGGTTACGGCAAAATAGAAAGAGGAGACAGCAATATAAATATAGATAAATTAGAAAAAATAGCCGAAATTTTAAAAGTCAAATTAGAGGATTTACTAGATTTAGAAAAATCAGGCGTAGCCTTAACAGATAATAAAATTAAAAATATAGACAAAATCGCCAGCATCATTATTTGTGAGGTTTCCGAAAAAGAACGTGAATTATATGAAAACCAAATCTCTCAACTCAAAGACGAAAATCTGTATTTGCGGGGCTTGGTGGAGAAGTTGGCGGGTAAGTAATTTTTTGATTATCAAAGGCTTAGCCATAAAATAAATTACTCAATATCTCTTCTAAAACCGCCAAAGGCACTTCCATAGCTTGCTGATAAGTGGGTAAATCTGCCGAAACTGCCACCAAAGGACACTGCACCGCTATATGTTCAATTCCTTTTTGATAGGCTATGCTGGCAAAATTGGGATTAATTACTAATTCGTGGTAGAGTTCTATTAAATGCGTAGCTTGTTCACAAAAAACAATATTGGCTAACCCTGCCCCATGTTGCCCTATCACTATTTTAGCACAACGGAAAAGTGCAATTTGAGCCAACCAATCTAATTGCTCCAAAACGACTATTTTAAAATTGTATTTTTTTAATAGTGAATAAAATGCTTGTTCGTTGGCAATAACTCTTGTACCTGCTGCTGTACGAGAAATAAAGATGCGTTGCAAAGCCTCCTCCCCTACCCTATTGGTTTGCTTTGTCAATTTTTTTGCCCATTGTGCCAAAAAATCAATCTGCCAGCGTGGAATATGCCCTGTGGGACGGTTGATATATGTACAAATGATATTATCGGCTTGTATATGTCTATTTGCTTTGGCACTGATGATTTTTTTGGGTGCAATACCCAATGCCGTTAAGGTAGCTTGTTGAAAAGGTAGTTCATAGTTAGGCACATAATACCAATCTATTGCGTTGTTGTAAGGACTTTGTGCCAATAAATGCAACCGTTGTAGGGTATCAAATAACCACTGAAAATAATTGTAATTACTACCTCCACCAAAAACACAAGAAAAAACAGTCCCTTTGTATTTTTGTAAGAAAGGTATAGGTTTATTTGCTAATATTTTATTTTCTTTTACACCTATCCAACCTATGTTATCATCATACTGAAATGATAATTCTCCTAATAGTACATTTTTTTGGTCAATGACAGCCGTATTTCCGCCCCAATCTGTCCAAATTCTTCCTTGTGGTACTTGGGCTATGTATGCCTTGCTTGTATGCGTAGCTAATTTGTGTTTAATCCAATACTGTGTGGTATTACAATAGTGGTAAAAGTCTGCTAAGTAGGTATTTTGGTAGCTACTCCACGTATTTTCGTGTAGTTGATGCACTTCAATAGGCTGGGTTTGTGCATATAATAGCAAATCTTCTATGTAAGTTGTAGGGGCATAAAGATACCTATTCAACCGTTGATAGAAGAAATACGATACTAAACGAGAGTAAATTTTCTGAAACATTTTACTTTGTAATACCTTGTAAAAGGCATTTTAAAAAGAAACAAATAGATTTATTTTTCTATATTTTCATTTTCTAATGGATTTTCTGTTACAATTTCTCCGTTTGGTAGTTCGTAAAAACGTCTGCCTTTTATCACAAAATCATTAGGCAAACCATTTTTGCGATTGATTTCTTTTGCCCTTTGTACTGCTTTACTAAATAGATTTGTAAATAAAGAGGCATTTTGATAAACTGTTAAACTGTCTAATTTTTCTACTCTCATTTTTCAAGGTTGTTTAAAAAATTGTGAAATAAACTTTCAAGTTCCACCACAAATGTTTCTCTGATACCAATAGCTACTCTTTGAGGTGCTTCATTTGTAGAATTATAAATCATTACCCATTCATCTGCCAAATTTTTGTATGTATTCCAAAAATTAGATTTACTGCGATAATACCTACGAATTACGTCATTTTCTGGTACAAAATGACCACCAAGTTTTACTCTAATTTTTATACGTTGAATACAATCTTGTGGATTTTCCAAGAAAATATATAGGAGTTTAATGGAATAACCTGCTTTTTGCGTATGCTGAATGACTTTGACTAAATAATTTCCTGAAAGGGTACTTTCTAAAACAAAACTTTTTTCAAGACTTATAAGGTTTGCCAATCGTTTAAAAAATTCCTTACCTGCTTGTAATTTTGAAATAGCTAAATCTTTTTCGATTTCATCTGCATTGAGAAAATCATAGCCAGTCCGTTCTAAAATATCTGTAGAAATGTAGTTTTCCCAGAACCATTTGCCCCTGCTATAATAATAAGTTCTTTCATTACAACAATAGTAGCAACAAATATGCAAAAAACACAAGTCTATCTACTTATTTTTAATCATTACAAAAGGCTTCACAAAGAAAATTGGGTAACTACTAAGGATAAATTTTTTGAAACATTTTACTTTGTAATTCAAAGTTATTAGAGTTTTAATGGTGTATTATTGTTACAAACTACTAACTTTGCCGTCTGTTTTAGCAAAAGTATGAAAGAAAAGATTATCATGGAGAGAATACCGCAGCACATTGCGGTTATCATGGACGGAAACGGCAGGTGGGCAAAAAAACAAGGCATGGCTCGTGTGTTCGGGCATAAAAATGCTGTAAAAGCCGTAAGAGATATTACGGAAGGAGCTGGCGAATTAGGCGTAAAATTCCTGACTTTGTATGCCTTTTCTACGGAAAATTGGAATAGACCGAAAGAGGAAGTTTTTGCATTAATGGAACTGTTGTCGAGGACAATCAAGTCTGAAGTGCCTAATTTACACAAAAATAATGTGCGTGTAACGACCATTGGCAACACCGAACAACTCCCCAAAGATTGTAGAGAAGAACTCCAAAAGGCTATGGAAATTACCAAATATAATACAGGCTTGACGTTGGTATTGGCACTTAGCTATAGTGGACGTAGAGAAATTATAGAGGCTGCCAAAAAATTAGCTAAAGACGCAGCCGAAGGAAAAATTAGCCCTGACCAAATAGACGATACTTTTTTCTCCTCTTACCTTCATACTTATCAAATGCCTGACCCTGAACTAATTATCCGTACAAGCGGGGAATTTCGTTTGAGTAATTTTTTGCTATGGCAGTTGGCTTACAGTGAGTTGTATTTTACAGATGTATTGTGGCCTGATTTCAGAAAAGAACATTTATACCAAGCCGTTTTGGATTACCAATCCAGAGAAAGACGTTTTGGCAAAACAAGTGAACAAGTAACTGTGTAGAGTTAATAAAGATAACATCTTTCTAATCAGGAAGTAACATTTCTCTAAGAAATGTTACTTCTACAAATGTATTTGGCAAACTATGCTTCCTTGAACCAACTTGCATAGAGGGCATAATTGCCAGATATTCGTTTTATCATATCCTTAATTTTATCATCTACTGGTTTTATCTTTTTGGCGGGTGTGCCTGCATACAAATAGCCCGCCTCTACGATTGTGCCTTCCAAGACTACCGAACCCGCAGCCACCATAGCCCCAGATTGTACCACTGCACCATCTAAAATAATAGCCCCAATGCCTATCAAACATTCGTCTTCTAAGGTGCAGCCATGTATAACGGCATTGTGTCCTACCGAAACTCTGTTGCCAATAACGGTTTTGGCTTTTTGGAATGTACCATGTATCACTACATTGTCCTGAATATTGCTGTCGTTGCCAATCGTGATGCTGTTCACATCTCCTCGTACTACGGCATTGAACCAAATACTACAACCAGAACCAATGTGTACCTCGCCTACAATGGTAGCATTGTCGGCAATGAAACAATTTTCACCAATAATTGGCGAAAAACCTCTTACAGATTTAATAAGTGCCATAATTTTCAATACAGTTTTGCCAAAAATAGCTAAATTCTATGTTTTTAAAACATTTTGTTTTAGTATTAAAATGAAATCTTTACACTAATTTTAACTTCTTGTATCAAAAAATGTCCCCTCTTGTAGCTGTTTTAATGCCTGTTTTCAATGGTGAAATGTTCATTGCGGAAGCTATCAATAGTATTTTGCAACAAAGCTACACGCATTGGGAATTGATTATTCTTGATGACGGCAGTACAGATGCTACGCCTCAAATTGTGCAGCCATTTCTTACAGATAATCGTGTGCATTATGTACGGCACACAACAAATAAAGGTTTGGCACATATTAGAAACGAAGCTATTAGTTATGCCAAAGGGGGCTTTTTGGCGTGGTTAGATAGTGATGACATAGCTCACCCGCAAAGATTGGCTTTGCAAGTGGAGTATTTGGTACAAAACCCCGAAATAGTATTAGTAGGAACTTGGGCAAATTATATAAATCCGCAAAAAGATTTTTTGTTACTTACACAACCGCCTACTACGCCCAGCACTATTCATGCTACTTTATTGTTTATGAATTGTTTTGTGCAGTCAAGTGTGATGCTCCGCAGCGAAGTCATGCAGCAGTTTCGTTATGATGCCAGTTTTCCGCCTGCCGAAGACTATGATTTATGGGTAAAAATAGCCCAACAGTACCCCACTGCCAATTTACCTATGGCTTTGGTCAATGTACGCCGTTATGAAGAAAGCACCAGCCAGCAACGCAAAGCCATAGCCCGACAGCACTGTAGCCAAATAGCAGCCCAACAACTCAAACAAATAGGCATTGAAGCAAGCCCCGAAGAATTAAGTTTACACATAGACATTCCGCATTTTTTAGTGCCTTTGGATATAAAAAATTACCAAAAAATAGTGAATTGGTTAGAAAAATTGAGCCAAGCACAATCCCAAACCAACTATTATGACTCAAAGGCTTTTGAGAGTTTACTACAACATCTTTGGCTCAATACTACTTTATTGGCTTTGCCTTTGGGTTGGAAAGGCTACCAAATAGCCCTTGCAAGCCGTTTTTGCCGTTGGAATTGGTGGCAGCAAATAAAATGGGGGGTAAAATTTTTGATTACTTGAAATACTCACAATAGACTTATTCTTTAATATTTCTTAGTTGTTCTATTTGCTCAAGAGTTAGGTCTGTGCCTTTGGCAATCGTTAGATTATCCAAACCCAATGCAATCAGCTTTTGAGCTATTTCCAAATTTCTACGATTTTCAATTTTAGCTACAGTTATTCTTGTTGCCTCTTTATTTTTTGCCTTTGTCCGTTCTTCAGGTGTTAAGTTTTCAAAACTTATCAACTCTATGGCTTTTCTAATACCTTCATTTTGGGTATTTAGTACAGGTCTTTCAGGGCTATGAATAGACTGATAAATTAAATCTAACCAATCTCGAATTTGTTTTGGGGTGTCGTTATCGGGGTGATTAGGATTTAAACAAACAAACTGATGCCCATATAAATCTCTTATTTCGCCTTTTAAATTTTGTGGATTAAGTTGTAGCAATAAAACTTCATCTAAGATAGGCTTACCGTTTTTTTGACTAATTGTATAAGGGGCTGTTAGTACCACAATCATATAGACTGTTTGGTCAATATGATACTCTTTCGCATTTCTTTGTTGTTCGGCAATCAACATCAAAAAATAGTGCAAAAAACAGCTAAAATGATGGTCGTACTCTACTCTTTGAATTTCTATACATATACGTTTATCTACACTCTCTGCATAAATATCTAACTCAAAATCTATGTAGCCAATTTTTGGGTTAAACTTTTTTTCAGTTTCTATTTTCCCTACTTCAAAGTCTATTCCCAATACATCTTTTACAAAAGTTCTAAACACAACTTTGTCTGTAAATGCTTTTTTGAAAATTACTTCATTATCTAAATTGCCAAGCATAGTTTTAAAATTTTGTTACCTACACAAATATACAATCAACTTAGCAATAAGTCAAGTAATAAGACAATACAACCCTATTCATATAAATCTATATTAGAGTTTATGAATAATTCCACAAAACCCCTCCCCAGCAGGGGAGGAAGGGTGGGGCTATAGCAAAAAATTATTCATAAACTCTATTACTAAAAAAGTTTCAAAATAGTAACATCATATCGTAAAACGGTTGTGGTAAAAAATGTATGATAAATAACAAATTGACAATGAGTTAGTTATATTGTAAAACCTTCTAAATTTTTACAAAAATGATAACTTGTCCTCATTGTCAAAACAAACATATTA
>CANGYA010000247.1 GCA_947457925.1 Cytophagales bacterium
GATTTAATCCAGTTTTTAAATGTGCAGATAAAAGGCAAGCTACCTTACGATATTCATTTTGTCCAGTAATATTAAAGTTGTTATTATCTCTTGCACCGTTTGTCAAGGTCTTCGACCATTGCCAACGGTGCAAAATACGTTGGCAATGGTCGAAGACCTTGACAAAAGTCTTATAAATTTGACAATTTTTAAGACTTTTACAAACGTTGTTTGCGTATTTTTGTCGTTCTTACCAAAAGAATTTTTCTTTATTATCGGCTATGCAATTTGTCTATCCTTCGTTTTTATGGGCTTCGCTGTTTGTGGCAGTGCCTATTATCATACATCTTTTTCATTTCCAACGAGCTAAAAAAGAATATTTTACCAATGTAGCTTTTTTGCGAGAAGTAAAATCTGTTGCCCAAACCCGCAATCAACTCAAACATTTGTTGGCTTTGTTGTTTCGTTGTTTGTTCATTATTGCGTTGGCGGTGGCTTTTGCACAGCCTTATTTACCCAAAAACAACGGACAGGCACAGACGAGTAGCAACCATGTAAGTTTATACATAGACAATTCGTTAAGTATGCAAGCCGAAGATGGTAACAAACATTTGTTGGAGGAGGCTTTGTTATACGGTGAGCAAATTGTCAAAGGTTTTCCGAAAAGTATGCAGTTTCAAGTGTTGAGCAATGCCTTTGAGGGTAGCATGAATTTTTTTACAGAACCGCAAAAAGCAGCCGAACAGTTGGCAAAATTGGACTATAACCCTTCGTTTCGCACCCTGAAACAAGTACACCAACGCCAACAAAATGCCCTACAAACAGCAGGTAGCCCACAAAAAAACCGTATTTTTTGGTTGTCAGATTTTCAAAAACACGCCATTGGCGACCTCAAAACGGTGTCTTTGGACAGTACGCAAACGTACTACATCGTGCCTTTGCAAAGCTCTACGGCTGCCAATTTGTATGTAGATTCGGTTTGGTTAGAAAATCCATTTATCAAAGTAGCCGAAAACAATGCTTTGTTTGTCAAAATCAATCATTCGGGAACGGAAAAAGTACAAGAAAGAAGTGTGAAGTTGTTTTTGAATGGTAAACAAGTGTCAAATGGTACGGTTAGTTTGGAGGCAAACGGCACAACGACCCTGAAAATGAATTTTGCGGTACAAAGCCCCGAAATTACGCATGGTCGCATAGAATTGGAAGACAGCCCTTTGATTTTTGACAATCAGTATTACTTTTCATTGCCTGTAGCCCAAAACATAAATATTGTGCATATTCACCAAGACGACTTGCCCGCCGTTCCGAATGTGTACGCCAATGAAGCCTTTTTTAAGGTACAAAGTTTTCATATCAACGCCGTAGATTACAATACATTCAACACCGCCCAATTAGTGGTATTGCAAAGTTTGGCGGAGATAGACAATGCTTTGTTGCCTAACCTACAAAAGTTTTTGGCAAAAGGAGGCAGTATTGCCGTTTTTCCGCCTACAAAACCCTTTCATACAGACAGTTACACTCAACTCTTAGGCGTACCCATACAAGGCGGTTTGGGCGAAAAATTAGAATTAGCTCCCTTAGACATTCAAAATCCGTTTTTTGCAGGGGTTTTCGAGAGGTTTTCTAATCAAATGAATATGCCGATGGTGCAACCCGTTATGGAAGTAGGCGGCGTAGGGCAGGTGTTGTTGAAACAAAAAAATAACCGTCCTTTTTTGCGTTGGCTCAATCGGGGCAATAGCAATTTGTTTGTCTTTACCGCCCCCATAGCTACAGAGTTTTCGGATTTTGCTAAACACGCCTTGTTTGTGCCTGTCCTTTACAAAATAGCCTTGAACAGCACTTCGCAAACGGAAAGATTGGCGTACAGTTTCCAAGAAAATTTGGCGGAAATTACCTTGCCCACCGCTCCAGACGGCAGCAGTCCAAACTACAAAAACGAAATTTTTAAGTTAATAGATTTGCAAACACAAACAGAGGTCATTCCTTTGCAACGGTTGATAGACGGTAAACTGTTGATAGACATTCCGCACCACCACCACCAAGCAGGTAATTATCAGGTAGTTAGGAAGTCCAACAATGCCGTAATAGGAGCAGTAGCCTTTAACTATGACAAAAAAGAGTCTATCTTGGACAACTACACCACAGAAGAACTCAAAGCTGTTTGGGGGAATCTGCCAAATGTGCAGTTCATAGCTACAGACAATGCCCTGAATTTTACCAAAAATATCGTAGAACAATACACCAACAAACCTTTTTGGCGGTATTTTTTAATAGCAGCTTTGTTGTTTTTGTTGGTGGAAATATTGGTGCTAAGGTTTTTGAAGTAACTGTAGTGTGGGATAAAGCCCACACCTTACTGTATATTTGCTTTTAGGCTAATCAAAAAATCTCATTCGCCTAAAGGCGAATATACGGTTGCGAAATCTTATACTAAAATTTTCTGTTTACAAATCCACATACCTATACAACTCTTTTAGCTGAATTTTTAGGTCTAAACTTTTGATAATCACTTCATTATCAATGCCTTCAAACAAAGTAGTGTACCAGCTATTTTTATCCATTATCAGAAAACATTCTACTCTATAGGCAGCTTGACTAATCAAAACATATTCTTTGAGAGAGGGCAGAGTTCTGTAAAAATCAAATTTACGTCCTCGGTCAAAAGCCTCCGTACTGTCTGATAGGATTTCAAAAATTACTGTTGGGTTGTGGAGTATTCCATTTTTTTTGTCTATGTCAAGGTCGCCACAAGCAATGGCAGCATCGGGGTAGAAAAATGAATTGCGTTGTGGAATCCAAACTTTGGTGTTGCTGGTGAATGGTCGACAGGGTGTTTTTTCTAAGATTGTTCTTAGTTCTCCAATTACATTGCCTTCAATACTGTTGTGGTCTTCAGAGCCACCTGCACGAGCAATGACTTCTCCCATAAAATAGTCGTACTTTTCGGGTGAGGTTGTTTCATAGAATAAATATTCGTCTATGGTCGCAAAAAATCTTTCGGTAGTTTCGGGTTTTTGTAGAGCAGACATAATACTTTTGATTGATTCACTTAATTTTTCACATAGGACTTGTTTAGTTGAAACGTAATAGCATAAGGTACACTGATTAGACTGATTTTTACGGATAAAAAATTAAAAAATCAGTGTTTTATCCGTAAAATCTGTGTCATCTGTGTTCCCAAATGGCACTATACAAAAGCAACTAAACAAGTCCATACAATATAAGCCTTATTCCCTTATAAAGCAATAAAAGAGGGCAAAGGCTTTTAAAATCTTTCTAACTAAGCTACTCACAACAAGCAATTTTTTGTTATTTTTAAAGCCACACTGTCAAGTGTTGATGAAAGCCAACAGCATATTTTTACATATATTTGTTAAAGCAAATATATGTAAAAATTTAAATAAACGTATAAGCAATTATGCAAATTTACTAATCCCCAAAATAAAATTTGGAAAATTATAGACAAAAAAGTATATTTGGTGTTAAAGAAATAAACACGATACGCCATGATAGACTTACCCGTATTAACACCTGAAACGCCAGCAAATACCACAGTAAGACCTCGCAAACCAGACTGGTTGCGGGTAAAGCTACCTGTGGGCAAAGAATATGCAAAAGTAAGAGAGATTGTAGATAACCACAAACTACACACCATTTGTGAAAGTGGCAACTGCCCAAACATGGGCGAATGTTGGGGAGCAGGTACAGCTACTTTTATGATTTTGGGCAATGTCTGCACACGCAGTTGTACGTTTTGTGCGGTAGCCACAGGCAAACCCAATGAATATGACACAGACGAGCCTCGCCGCGTAGCAGAAGCCATACAACTGATGGGCGTAAAACACGCCGTTATCACGTCTGTAAATAGAGATGAACTCAAAGACAGAGGGGCAGAAATATGGTATCAAACTGTAGCTTTGGTAAAAGAACTGAACCCGCAAACAACCATAGAAACCTTGATTCCTGATGTAAAAGGCAACTGGGAGGCTTTGTACCGCATGATTTCGGCAGGGCAGGAGGTAGTTTCGCATAACATGGAAACGGTTAAACGGTTATACCGCAGAGTAAGACCACAAGCCAAATACGAAAGAAGTTTGGAGCAAATCCAACGCATCAAAGCATACGGCAAACGCACCAAAACAGGCATCATGTTGGGCTTAGGCGAAACAGATGACGAAGTATTTGAGGCAATGGACGACTTGGTAGCCAATGGCTTAGATGTATTGACTTTGGGTCAGTATTTACAACCTACTAAAATGCACTTGGAAGTGGCAGAGTACATTCACCCCGATAAATTTGCATTTTACAAAGAAGAAGGGCTAAAAAGAGGTATTCAATACGTGGAATCTGGTGCTTTAGTGAGGTCTTCTTACCACGCAGAAAAGCATATTTGATAGAATGAATTTATCCGACACCTGCGAGGTGTCGGATAAATGTACTATTAATCAATAATTTCTCCTATCAACGTAGCTGCTGTAGCTTCTTTCACCAATACATTTACATATTGACCTTTTTGGTAGTTTTTGCGTGGGAACACCACCACTTTATTGGCAGAGTTGCGTCCTTGCAAGAAGTCTTCACTGCGTTTTGATGCACCTTCTACTAATACTTTGTGTATTTTGCCCATATCTCTGCGGTTTCTTTCTGCCGAATGTTGGGTTTGTAAGGCAATGACTTCGTTCAATCTGCGTTTCTTCACATCATCAGGAATATCGTCTGCAAATTTACGAGCAGCCAACGTACCCGGTCTTTCAGAATAGAAGAACATATAAGAAAAATCATATTTTACATACTCCATCAAAGTCAAAGTATCTTTGTGTTCTTCTTCGGTTTCGGTACAAAAACCCGTAATCATATCCGAAGAAATGCCACAATCTTCGCCCAAAATACGGCGAATAGCATCTATACGATTAATATACCATTCTCTTGTGTAAGTACGGTTCATTAATTCCAATACTCTTGTATTGCCACTTTGCACAGGCAAATGAATATATTTGCAAATATTTTCATATTTTGCCATTGTGTAAAGTACCTCGTCTGTAATGTCTTTGGGGTGCGAAGTAGAGAATCTTACCCGCAATTCTGGGCTTACCAACGCCACCATTTCCAATAAATTAGCAAAATTGATAACTTCTTTGCCTTCTTTTTCGGCTTTTTCAGTTTCTTTTTTGTCCTCTGTTCCGCCCCATTTGTATGAATCTACGTTTTGTCCCAACAGCGTAACTTCTTTGTAGCCTTGTGCAAACAAATCTTTGGCTTCTTGCACTATAGACTGTGGGTCTCTGCTGCGTTCTCTGCCTCTTGTAAACGGCACAACACAGAAAGAACACATATTGTCGCAGCCCCGCATGATAGAAATAAACGCCGTAATGCCGTTAGAGTTTAGACGCACAGGCGTAATATCTGCATACGTTTCTTCTCTCGACAAAATTACGTTTACGGCTCTGTCGCCATTGTCCACTTCACTTACTAAGCGTGGTAAATCTCTGTAAGCATCTGGACCTACGACCAAATCCACTACTTTTTCTTCTTCTAAGAGTTTGGTTTTCAACCTTTCTGCCATACAACCCAACACCCCAATCATGAGTGTAGGTTTTTTCTTTTTCATGGCGTTGAGGTGTACCAATCTGTTTCTTACAGTCTGTTCGGCTTTGTCCCGAATGGCACAAGTATTCAAGAAAATCAGGTCGGCATCTTCTGGCGAAGACGTAGTGCCAAAACCGTTGATGTTCATGATAGAAGCCACGATTTCGGAATCAGAGAAATTCATCTGACAGCCGTAGCTTTCTATATAAAGTTTGCGTTGCCCTACTTGTAAATTATTGGGGGTTGTTTTCACCTCACAAGAGGCTTCGTGTGTGTGGGTATGTTCGAGAACGTCGATATCTGTAATTAAATCTGCCATAAATCTCCTTACTTATTCTATTTTACAAAGGTAGGGCTAAAAATATTTATTTTCTACTAAAGTGATTTTTTTTAATCCTACGCACATACATTGCGTATTGCTTGTCGTAATTTGTAGTAACAAAGTAAAGATAGTGCCGTAGGAAAAATTACGTTAAGACATAAAAACATTTTGAGTGTCGTAAGAAAGGCTTACTTCGCTACTTAACCTATCGGTGTGTGATGGCAAAATCACAAGAGGTTCGACTCCTCATTGCGTATGATAGGGGGCTTTTCTGCTTGTTACCTCAAAATTTTTTGAAGATAAATTTTATTGCGTACATACATTGCGTAGTACACACAAAACTTTGCAACAGCAAAAACATAAAACAGTGCCGTAGAAAAGAGCTACTTCGGTAACTTTCATACGTAGGTTCGAATCCTATTTAGTGGGGCAACTCACTAATGGCAGAGTGGTTATGCAAAAGACAAATCCTCTTTTCGCCTGTAGCCTGTTTTATATAAGTTGTAGCATAGCCTTTAGGCTGTGTGAGTTTAAGTTATTGATAATCAGCTACTCACAGGCTAAAGCCTATGCTACAATAAAATATTCTCAAAAAAGAGTGTCGTAGAAAAGTGATACTTCGCACTGATATAACGAGGAGAATATTACTAGACAAAACTCCATAAAACTTTGAAAATGAGAGGCTTAGTTTTACTTTTAAGTTTACCAAGACAAAAAAAGTAGCTAATGCACTCTCATATTCTCCAATTTATCTCAAAAAACGTAGAA
>CANGYA010000248.1 GCA_947457925.1 Cytophagales bacterium
CGGTTTTTAAAAGAGGTGAGTCTTTTTTGAAACAGCATTTTATTTCCCTTACACGATTTCTTGATTTAATCCAGTTTTTAAATGTGCAGATAAAAGGCAAGCTACCTTACGATATTCATTTTGTCCAGTAATATTAGGCAGTATATAAACAATAAAAATCATAACTAATTGAAAATAAATTAGTTATGATTTTATTTTTTTAACATCAAGCGAAAAGAAAACCAACTAAAAAATCTTCTTTTCATACCATTTCACCAAACCTGTGGTAAATAACATGACATTGATAGAACTCAAAGGCATCAAAATAGCTGATAACAAAGGCGACAAACTGCCTTGCACTGCAAAAAACAAACCGACTGTATTGTAAACCAATGCCAACATAAAACTCCAATGAATTACTTTTACACTTTGTTGGCAAAATGCAATGAGTTTATGTAGGATAGGCAACTGTTGTGTCTCCAAAATTGCGTCTGATGCGGGTGTAAAATAGGCAATATTTTCGGTAACTGCCACACCCACTTCACTTTGTAGCAATGCTCCTGCGTCATTCAGTCCATCTCCCAACATCATTACTTTTTTGCCTTTTGACTGCAAAAACTTAATAAAGTCTAATTTTTCGGTAGGGCTTTGTTGAAAATGTAACTGTGATTTGTGCTTGAAAAAACGCAATAAATTTTGTTCTTCGTGGTTATTATCACCTGATAATAAATGCAAATCATAGTTTTTTTGTAAAGTAGTTAGCAATTCTTTTACGCCTTGTCTGTAACGGTTACTAAAACGGAAATAGCCTTTGTAAATGCTATTGACAGACAAGAAAACTTTTGTACTTTTATCACTATGTGCCATTTCACAATTTGGCTGTAAACAACATTCTTCTTCTTGTCCTGTTACAAATTTTTGTGAACCTATCTTAAAATTCACATCATTTACTTTGCCCTCTATGCCCTTGCCCGCATACTCCCGAAAACCGTCTAAGTACAATAATCTGTGTGTTATTAACGTAGAGTTGTTGTCTATCAATTCTCTAATGTAAGACGTAATAGCCACAGAAAGAGGGTGCGTAGAGTTTTTAGTCAAAGATAATACACCTTGCCACTCGTCTGGAGATAGACTTGTCGCTACAGTTTGACTGGCTTTGCGGTTTACATAAACAAGTTCTTGGCGGTGGCTACGGTCATTAGCACCACTTGGCGGAGTTTCTGCCAAAACTTCTTCGGCTATGTGTCTGCGGTAGTGCAAAAACTCTACGTCTGTAGTGTTATTTTCTGTAATTGTGCCTGTTTTATCAAAAACTATACTTTTGACTTGTGCAATTTTTTCTATAATAGAAGAATTTTTAAGATAAAAATGATACTTAGACAACACTCTTAAAGCTGTTCCTAATGCAAATTGACTTGATAAAGCTAAGGCACAAGGACAGGCAATAATTAGCACCGAAGTAAAGGCGTTGAAAGCTATGTGCGTTTCGCCACGCCATAACCAATACGCCAAAACTGCCGTAGCTAAAGCCACCAAACCAACAGAGAAATATTGGTTAAATGCAGTTTGTGCAGTAGTCAAATCTTTGCTGTGTTTGTCGTAAGTAGTACTGTTCCAAAGTTGTGTCAAATAGCTTTGGGAAACAGGTTTTACTACTTCTAATTCTACCCGATTGCCCATTTGTCTGCCACCTGCATAAATCATTTCGCCCAATGTTTTTTTGACAGGAATAGCCTCCCCCGTTACAAAACTGTAATCTACGCTTGCATTTCCCATTAATAAAAGGGCATCTGCGGGTATAATTTCGTGGTTGCGTATCACAATTCTGTCGCCTTTTTGTAAGTTGGCAAGGTGTGTAGGTTGTTCTGTTCCGTCCTCTTTTTTGACTAACACTGCCACAGGAAAATACGATTTAAAACTACGGTCATATCGCAAATTATCGAAGGTGTGTTGTTGAAACCATTTACCTACTAATAAGAAAAATACAAAACCCGTTAGTGTATCTATATAACCTTCTCCGCCCAAAAAGATGACTTCATAATAGCTACGTACAAACAAGACTAACATACCCAACGCCAAAGGAAAATCTATGTTTAAAATGCCTTTTTTGGCACTGTTATAGGCAGAAGTCAAAAAGTCTTTGCCACTATACAACATAATTGGCAAAGCAAAAGCCAAATTTAAAATATTAAATAAATATTTAAATGATAGTTGAGAAGCACTATCAAACCCGAAATATTCAGGAAAACTTAGCAACATCACATTGCCAAAACAGAAACCTGCCACTGCCATTTTACTAATCAAACTATGTTGGTTAGCTCTGTCTATGGCTACTTGTCTTTTTTCTTCTTCGTTTTCGGTGTCTTGTAAACTAATAGAAGGTTCGTACCCTAAACTCACTAACAAAACCACTACTTCTTTTAAACTCACTTCTTTTTCTAAGAACGTAACCGCCAATTCTTTTTTCATAAAATTGATGCGTGAAAACGTAACAGCAGGATTGAGTTTATAGAGATGTTCTAACAACCAGATACAAGAAGTACAGTGAATAGTGGGTATAAAAAAAGTAGCTTTGGCTGTTTTGCCATCACTAAAAGACAAGAGTTTTTGTTGTACTTCAGGAAGGTCTAAATAGCTGTATTTTTCACTTTCTAATATTTTTTTGCGATTCACTCCTGCATTTTCGTTCAATGTATAGTAGTCGCAGAGGTCGCCTTGTTTCAGTAGTTCATATACCGTTTGGCAACCTTGACAACAAAAAGATTTATTATCTGTTTGGAAATCATCTGTTTGACACACTTCTCCACAATGGTAGCAGGTCGGTAGGTTGGCTTTATTTTTTGAGAATTGGACTTGCATAGTGGTCTTGTTTACGTAGTGAAGTGATAATATTACAAGAACAAAAGTAGGAGATATAAACACCAAACTTGGTGAGAAAAACTACTGTGAACAATGACTTTAATCACCTTTTAGGTAATACGTAGCCTATAAATCTGAAAAAATATCAATCACAAGCCCTTTTTTATTGTCGTATCTCAAAAAAATTGTAACTTTGTAGTTAAATGCCTTTTCAGTAAGGCAAAAAATAGAATTTATCAGCAATGGCAAAAAGAAATACCACACCAACCGATACTTGTTCGTTTTGCGGTCTTGGTCGCCACGAAGTCGAGATGTTACTCACAGGCGAAGAAGCAAATATTTGTAACAACTGTGTATCCCAAGCACAATTAGTGATAGAAGCAGAAAAAGAGGCTCGCCGTAGAAAAGTTTTTGAAAGTAAGTTAATCAAGCCGATGGAGATGAAAAAACTCCTCGACCAATATATTGTAGGACAAGACAGAGCTAAAAAGATATTATCTGTAGCCGTTTACAACCACTACAAACGCCTAAGACAGAGATTTATGAATGGCGAAACGCCAGCTACACCTGTTGATGATGTGCAGATAGAAAAGTCGAATATCATTATGGTAGGCGAAACAGGGACAGGCAAAACTTTGTTGGCTCGTACTTTGGCGAAGTTTTTAGATGTGCCTTTCTGTATTGCCGATGCTACAGTGATTACGGAGGCGGGTTATGTAGGCGAAGACGTAGAAACTATTTTGACTCGTTTGTTGCAAGCTGCCAACTACAATGTAGAAGCTGCCGAAATGGGCATTGTTTACATAGATGAAATTGATAAAATTGCACGAAAAGCAGACAATCCGTCTATTACCAGAGATGTAAGTGGTGAAGGTGTGCAGCAGGCTCTGTTGAAATTATTAGAAGGTTCTATTGTGAATGTACCGCCACAAGGAGGTCGCAAGCACCCCGACCAAAAGATGATAGCCGTAAACACAGAGAACATTTTGTTTATTTGTGGTGGAGCTTTTGAGGGCATAGAACGTAAAATAGCTTCACGTTTAAATACTCGTCCTATTGGTTTTGCAGGTCAAAAAGATGACTTTTTTATACCAGACAGAGAAAATTTGATACGTTATGCGTCTGCACAAGACCTCAAAACTTTTGGTTTGATTCCTGAATTGGTGGGTCGTTTGCCTGTCGTTACCAGCATGGATTCTTTGGATAAAGCTACCTTGCGTATGATTTTAACAGCACCCAAAAACGCAATTACGAAACAATACCAAAAATTATTCCAAATGGAGGGTGTCAATTTACAGTTTACAGATGATGCCTTAGACTACATCACAGACCAAGCCGTAAGTTTGCGTTTAGGAGCAAGGGGGCTTCGTTCTATCTGCGAAACCATTATGAATGATGCTATGTACGAAATACCTTCACACACCAATATCGAAAAAGAGTTGTGTATAGACAGTGCGTATGTAGCCGAAAAATTGGAAAAATCTGAAATGTTATATATTTTAAGAAATGTAGCTTAGCTGTTGTAATGAAAGGTTTGTAACATAGACTTTAGTCTTTGGATTTAATACATTAAAAATTAATTACTTAGCACACAGACTAAAGTCTATGTTACAAACCTTAAGAATATTTATTACATTAAAATACTAAAAAAGACTTCACAAAATAGTGAAGTCTTCTTTTTTGTTCTTACAACCAAGTACCTAAAAACTCATAAAACTCACGTTTGTAGTCTGCAAATAGCCTTTCATACGTTTGCATATTCTTACGTTCTTCTTGGTGGTCTGCAAATAAACGGTGGTCTATGGCTACAATATTTTCTTGTGCTGCCTCCAATATCACTGTTTCGCTGCGGTGAATATCACGTACCAATTTCTCCAAATTTGTGTTGTGAATGAATAATTGGTTTTGGAATTTTTCAATGCCAATCGCAGTGTCTTTGTCATTACGCAACGCCAATTCATCTAATCTTTTTTGGAAGATAGTCAATTCGTCTTTGTAAAAAGCTAATTGTTTCAACCAAAGTTTGTTCTCAAAATGCAAGTCGTCGATATGAACTTTGCGAGTTTTTACCTTTTCCATGTTTGTTAGTTTATTTAAAGTGAAATTTTGTTTGCTTATTTGATATACACAAAGGTAAATGGAGCAAAGCATAAAAAAGGTGAGATAAATCACTCTCTTAGCTAATTTTTATCAGCAAAACAGCAACAAAATGATTGCTATGTCAATAACTTAACAAACAGCACTTCAAGTACAAAGAAAAAACTAAAAGATTTAACAAGAAAACAGCTACAATAAAAAAGAGTTTATTAAATTTGTAGTGGTTTTGGTACAGGTAAAACTGTGAGAAACGTAACTGATTAGGACTTTATACCTTTAATGCACATGGCAAACGAAAAGGACACCGTAGAATTGGAAAATTCGGCAATCGTAGAAGAGCAGGTTCATGCAAACCCCGAACATCTTGAAGAAGAAACGACTCAAGATGATGAAAAAAGTTATGCTCACCTCAACAAAGAAGAATTGTTGGAGGAAGCTATGCAACTTTCTAACGAAACTTCGTTCAGAAAAGTAGATACTACTTTGCGTCTATTGAAACAAGAAATGGACAAATTGAACAAAGAAGAAAGAGAGGAGGCATTAGCGAAATTTAAAGAAGCTAACGGCACTGAAGAAGGTTTTGAGAACAAACAAGACGATACGACCAAGAAGTTTTTTCAACAGTATAAGTCTTTGAAAGACAAAAAAGCTAAATATTTCGACGATATTGAGAAGAAAAAAGCTCAATCTGCGAAGTTAAAGCATGAAGCATTGGCACAACTAAAAACCTTAGTAGAGTCTGGACAAACAGACAAAGCTGCCTTTGAGAAACTCAAAGAAATTCAGGCTGCATGGCGTGGAGCTGGGCAATTACCGCCACAACAAGCCGAAGAACTTTCTTTGTCTTACAAAGCATTGTTAGACCAATTTTATAGCCAAAAGAACATTGCTAACGAATTATTAGACCTTGACCGTCAGCGTAATTTGGTGGCAAAATTGGAAATTTGTGATAAGGCTGAAAAATTATCAGAAATTATCAATATGAATGAGGCTATTGCTACCCTGAATAAGTTGCATGAAGAATACAAGGCAATAGGACCTGTACCGAAAGACGCACAAGAAGACATCTGGAAAAGATTTAAAACTGCGTCTGACCATGTATATGAAAGAAAACGCAACACTGTAGAAGAAGTAAAGAAACAGCAGCAAGAAAATATGCGTTTGAAGCAAGAACTTTGCATCAAAATAGAGCAGTATGCTGCGTTTTCTACAGAAAAAATTGGCGAGTGGAACACAAAAACCCAAGAAATTTTGGCTTTGCAAGCAGAATGGGAAAAAATTGGTGCTGCCCCAAGAGAAGTTGCTAAAGATATAAACAAACAGTTTTGGACAAACTTTAAGGCTTTCTTTGCTGCAAAAACAAGGTTCTTCGAACAAATAGATGCTGCAAGACAAGAAAACTTGAAACGCAAAATAGCTTTGTGCGAAAAAGCAGAAGCCTTGTCTGAAAGTTCTGATTGGGATACGACAGCAGACGAGTTGAAAAAACTACAAAATGCGTGGAAAGAAGTGGGACCTGTACCTGACAAAGAAAAAGAGGCGGTTTACGAGAGATTCAAGAAAGCCTGCGATTTGTTCTTTGACAGAAAACGCAACAGAAAAGCCAACCAAGATGTAGAATTTGATGCGAACTATGCCAAAAAAGTAGCTATTTGTGAAACTATAGAGGCAATGGTAGCAGCCAAAGAAGCTGACATGAAAAAGTTGGAAGAGCAACACGCA
>CANGYA010000249.1 GCA_947457925.1 Cytophagales bacterium
AAAGCAAGTTTGCGGTAGAGCTGTTTCATGGGTTTATGTATTTTAAATTATTTAAAAGATTATTGAAACTTGACATCAAACCTGCCCTGTGTAATTTCTACTTTGCGGGTACTGTCCTTTTCATGGTACAAAGTGCCATAGAAACGACCTGATACGATATAATTTTTCTGGTCGAATTTTGTTACCTCAACGGTAAATGTACTTTTGGGATTTAGCATATAAAAATACTCATCATTAATAGAAGCTATTGCTCCATCAGTTTTTTCTAAATTGGGATTAGGGTATTTTAGTTTAAGTATATAAATACCTTCTTGTGTAAGGTTTTTAAGTACAAAATCGCAAGATAAGTGCCTTTTATTATTTTTATAGTACTTACCCAATAATTGAAAAAGACCTCCTTGTGGGGAAGCCAAGTCTTTAATTAGTGGTTCTACATTACTGTCATCACTATACGGCACTAATAACTTCCCATCTACCAAGCAGCCAAAGGTATTTGCCCCAGTTTGTGTTTCTGGTGGCAGGGCAGTAGGTACAGGTTTTAGGGCATCTACAAGGGTGCAAGAAGCCCCCGAACCCCCTACAAACAGGAGAAGCAGGATAATAAATATATAAGGTTTCAAAAACCTTATAGGTTTGGGCATTGAAATTTTAAATAGATTTTTCATTGTAGAAAAATGTTGAATGGTGAATAAATGAATAGTAATACAACCAACGTGTAAGGCTTACACTATTTGGCTGCAAACCTAACGAAAGAATTTTTTGAAGTGCAACAGGTAGGTAAAATATATTTTGTTAAATTCTTAAAAAAGTACAATTAGTATTCAAATAGTGCAATTTTTAAGAATAAAAAGTAGGTGGGTTCTGGGTATTTACCTGCCACAAATTCATAAACCCAAAGCTATATTCTTCTAAAATACCATAAGGAATTTGGGATTTATCTATTCGGGCAAACACTCTATCGAGGCGTTGTCTTAGTCGGGGGAAATTATCTTGCCCAAAAGTCTGGAAATTGACTAAAAAAAGAACTATTAGTATTTGGAAATTTGGAAATTTGGAAATTTGGAAATTTTTTAATCGAAAACATACGCAATTTTTGTTTAAAAAGTTACAATTAATTAAATTTTACGTCAAAACGACCTTGAGTGATTTTAAGTGTGTCAAGTGGGTTATTATCATTTAAAATAATCCCTTCAAATGTGCCAGAAACAATTAACCATTTTAAATTATTGGTTTTGTCTTCTCCCCTTTCAAATTTAGTAATGACTAATTTACTCTGAATTGGTTTGTTTTTCCTTCCGTACACATTTAAGTTATCAACACCATACCATAGTCCTGTTTTGTGTTCTATGATGTATGAGCCTATTCCATTAAGCACTGGCGTAGATAAACCCGCATCTCTTTCTACTTTACCATCTTTGACATAAACAGCATTTAAACTAACACTACCATAGTCAAAATTTTTAGAAATAGCTTCATAACCTCCTCCTCCTCTTGCTTGAAACACCTTTCCATTAATCAAACAGCCAAAAGTATTCGCCCCTGTTTGTGTTTCGGGTGGGAGTGTAGGTTCTGGTTCTGGGAACAAGGAACAGGAATTAAGGACATGGGCTATAAGCAAACCCGCCAAGATTTTTGTTTTTTTCATGGTACTAAAAAAATTAAAAAGTGAATAAAAGCCTAATTGTAAGATTTACACTAAGGCACTGCAAAGCTAACGAAGGAAATTTAAGAAACGCAACAAGGAGAGTGTAAATATTTTTAAAATTCTTAGAAAAGTACAATTAGTATTCGAATAGTGCAATTTTTTGATTAAATTACTGATGGTCTTAGTCATAAAAACGGTGGGAAAGTTTGGCTTTAATGCCGAACTTTCAAGTTCGAAAAGCCCCTCTCCAAATGGGGAGTAACAGAGTTGTGAGGTGGATTGAGGTTATTTTCTCTTTACTTTTGTACCTTTGTCCAACAAAACTTAGCAAAAACTATGTTAGCCTTAATAGATAAGTATTTTCCCGAATTTTCGCCCACACAACGCCAACAAATGGCAGCCTTGCAGCCTTTGTACCAAGAGTGGAATGAAAAAATCAATGTCATTTCTCGCAAAGACATGGACAATTTTTATATACACCACGTCTTGCATTCATTGGCTATTGCCAAGTACATTCAGTTTTTACCCAATACAGAAATCGTTGATGTAGGAACAGGTGGAGGTTTTCCCGGTATTCCTTTGGCTATTGCCTTTCCCGAAGTGCGGTTTCATTTGGTAGATTCTATTGGCAAAAAAATAAAAGTAGTGCAAGGAGTAGCCGATGCCCTCGAACTCAAAAACGTAACTTCGCAGCAAATTCGTGCCGAAGAATTGACGCACCAATACGACTTTGTGGTAAGCAGAGCCGTAACCGAAGTAAGTAATATCTATTTCTGGATGCGGAAAAAGTTGAAAACAGAGGACAAACACTCTCTTACGAATGGTTTGATTTTGTTGAAAGGCGGAGATTTGACCGAAGAATTTGCAAATTTCAAGTACCACCACCGTTTCACTCCTATTAGTAGCTATTTTGAGGAGGAATTTTTTGAAACTAAAAAGATTGTTTATGTCAAAATGTAGTTGTTGTTAAACCATAGTGTTAGTTTAGCCCCACCCCCGCCCCTCCCCATAGGGAGGGGAGTTTGTAAGTCGTTGATTATCAAGCTCCCCTCCCTGTGGGGAGAGGCGGGGGTGGGGCATTTAAAACTCTATACAACCTACGTTAGTAAGTAAAAAAAAGAGTCTTACTCCCCTCCTACCAACACAAAAGCCCCCCAATAACGAGGCTGTGGGTACATTTCTTTGATACTTTTCTGGGCAGCTAAAAATGCCTCCGCCTTGGTCTTTCCTTGCATCAATTCTTGATAAAACTTCGCCATTAAGAGCATCGTAGCCCTATCATCTACCTTCCACAAAGACATCATCACACTTTTTGCCCCAGCCAACCGCAAAGCCCGTTGCAAACCATACACGCCTTCGCCTTGTTTGATGTCGCCCAAGCCTGTTTCACACGCCGACAGCACGACTAAATCTGTTCCAGACAAGTTCAATAACATGGTTTCGTAGGCATTCAAAATCCCGTCTTCGTTATGTAGCTTTTCTCCGTTTTGCAAGAAATTATTGATACCAGCTAAGACAATGCCTGACCGTAACATAGGGTCTGAAAGTTCTTCATTGGCATTCACAAAGAAACCGTGTGTGGCTATGTGCAGAATCGTAGGGCTTTCTTGGCGGTGGTCAAGCAACAAAGAATCCATACGTTTAATGACCAATTCGTGGGCATTTTTACCCATGTACTTGTGTGTAGCCCATTTATTTTGTTGTAACAAAGAGTCTATGAGGTACACCTCTTTTTCTGTACCTAACAAATCAGAAAACTTAGCCCCCCGCATTACCTCCCTCATCGTGCCTCTGGTTGTATTTTTAACAAGTCTTTCTGTTTCAGAAGGCGTAACAAGGGAATAAGATGGTCTGCCAATTAATACAGCAGTGGGCTTATTTGCACCTTTTGTAGTAGGCAATAATATATCTTTGGTGTTGGTTAGTAAAGCAATTTGGATTTCGTCTAACAAAAATCTTTGTGCCTCATCATTCCACAAAGTCAATAAACTGATTTGGTGGTAAGCTCCGTCTGGCGACACATATACTTTTTGTATGCCTTTGAGTTTATCGGCAATAGGTTTCCAATAAGTTAAATAACTTCCTTTTTCAAAAGATTGGTACAAAACGGCATTTCGGTAGGTTTTCAAAAACTTTTTATTCAAATCATTGCCATTTGCCCAAAAAGCAACTTCTGGATAGTCTTTGGTATCGGCTTTTATGATTAAAGCCACATAAAAAGTTGTATCTTGTTTATAAGGTATCTGAATAATCTCAACGGCAGCCTCTTGTGCCTGTAATTTAGCTCGTATGTCTTTCCAAGTAGGCAGTTGCGAACTGGCGTATCCTCCCGCAAAATCTGTGGACAACAACGTCAATTCTTTTTCTAAACTGTTGGCTGATTGTTGCAAACTGTCCACATTCACTCCCAACTTGCCAATGTCTTGGCGTTTAATCATAGCTATTTGAGCCAATTTTTCTTTGTAAGCCACCCATCTTTTGTACTTCCGTACTAAGGCAGTATCTTGGCTCGACAAGATTTTTTGTCGAGTATTAGAGCCTGCATTCAATAAAATAGCTTTGGTGGCTAACTGCAAGTCATATAAATCTCCCAAAATAGCTGGCGAATGTTTATAAGCTGGTACTTTTACATACGGATTTAATCCTACTCTATTAATGGCATACCGCATAAAATTTTCTATATTAGGCTTGATGGCATCATAGAAAACAGCTTTTTGTTGGTCACTTAGCGAGGGAAATTTCCGCAAAATATCCTTGTTCAAGGCATGAATATACTCTTTAAAGTGCGGTTCTGCTTTGTCATAAAGTTGTAAATGTTGATAGACCGTAGCCAAATGGTTAATGGCAGCCAAATAATCGGGGTGTTCTTCGCCCAATTCTGCATTCCGCAATTTCATGCACTCCTCAAATAGAGGAATGGCATTTTGGTACAAATAAGATTTTTCATAGAGTTTGCCAAATTGATACAAGATTTTTGCATATTCCACTGCCTTGTTCTCTTTTTGTGGGGACATTATTTGCAAAGCCTGTTTATAAAGTCCTTCGGCGGTAGAGAGTTGGTTTTTTGCTGCATAGACATCTGCCATATACACAAGAGCATAACAATATTCAATAGATTGACTGCCGTATTTTTTGGCACTATAGTTCTTGCTATTCTCAAAAGTCTGTAGGGCTGCTTCGTAGTTGCGTTGCTGTTGTTGTGCCAAACCCAAATACACATAAATATCATTGATATTTACAGTTTTATTAGCTTTTACTAAAAAACCTTTTAATAACTTTTCAGCCTTATCTGCCTGCTGCAAAGCCAAATAGTTTTGTGCCAATAAAACATTCATTTGTTTTTCTATTTCTAAAGCATTAATGGCTTTGTAAGGCTTAAAATAGCTTTTATTTAATTGTGCCAATGTATTTTCCAACATATCTATTGACTCAATATACAGTTTTGCCTCTGTCAATAATTGGGCTTTGGCTTCTATCATGCTTGCATAGTCTATCCTTTGTGTAAGTTGGTGCTGTACATAAATCTTTTCTATTTCTAATAAATTCTTTTCTCTATCTGCATACAATCCAATTTTTTGGTACATAGCTACCAACTGTTTCATTTGGTAAAGATACAAGTCATGGGAGGGCGACAAGAGTAAATTACTTAGTTCAATAGACTCATGATACACTTCTGCTGCTTCACTGTACCGTTCTGTTTGGACATAAAGGTCTGATAATATGATTTTGATGGCTAAATAGGGCAAGGTTCTTTGTGCTTTCATATTAGAGCCTCTTGCGGTGTATTTGTCCAAGAGTTCATACAAATTACTTTCTGCCTCCGACTCTGCACCTGCTTGTTGGTACAATACAACCAAATGACGCAAAGTAGGCAAATAGACTGAATCTTGATAGCCTTTTTGGGTTATCAACTTATCCATTACTTTTTGTGTGGAGTCTATTTTTTGCTGATATTTCTCCGAGATTTCTTGGGCAAAAGTTGTATGCAACAACAAATAGCAACAACAATAAATAATAAACTTTTTCATGATATTTTTTAAGGTTAAGTTATAAAGTGTAGATAACCTCAAATTAGACAATAACATTTAATTATCCTAATTATCAAGAAATTATATTATTTGAAAAATCTTATTTTACGATTGAATAGGTTTTATTTTTTCTTTTTCAAATTCCTTTCTTGGGTGAAAGTCTTTAATGACTTGCTTCAGGTATTCCCTATCTAAATGGGTGTAAATTTCGGTAGTAACAATAGATTCATGCCCCAACATTTCTTGCACAGCCCGCAAATTTGCTCCGCCCTCTATCAAATGTGTAGCAAAAGAATGTCTAAATACGTGAGGACTTACGTTTTTAGTAATACCCGCAGTTTCGGCAGCTTCTTTGACTATTAAAAAAATCATTACCCTTGTCAATGCACTGCCTCTGCGGTTCAGAAAAAGATAACTTTCTTCGCCTTTTTTAATCGGTACATGCACTCGTATTTCATTGACATACAACTGAATATATTTCATGGCATCTGTACCTATAGGCACAATCCGTTGTTTGCTGCCTTTGCCCGTAACCTTAATAAAGCCAATATCCATATAAAGGTCTTGCAGTTTGAGGTTGATAAGCTCACTCACACGCACCCCCGTACTATACAGAGTTTCTATAATAGCCCTATTGCGTGTACCTTCGGGGGTAGAAAGGTCTATACCTGCCAACATTGCCTCTATTTCGGGTACTTCCAACACTTCGGGCAATTTCTTTTTTACTTGTGGCTGGTGTACGTACTCTGTGGGGTCTGTACTTAGCACTTTTTCGAGTATCAAAAAACGGTAAAAAGCCCGCACTCCCGCCAAAATACGCACTTGGGACGAGGGTGTAATCAAGTCCGCCAAAAACTGAATAAAATCTATGACCAATGCCTCATTCACTTCTGTTGGTGGCACGTCCAACTGTCTGATTTGCTCTATGTACTCCTGCAATTTTTTTATATCTC
>CANGYA010000250.1 GCA_947457925.1 Cytophagales bacterium
AATTGGATATTTTGGGATTGTGGTGTCTATATTGGATACTATACGATGCTATTTGCTTCATTATCTTGCAATGGTGGCGGTAGAGTTTTTTCTTTTGAACCAGACGAAGAAAATTTATTTAGAGCTAAAGATAACATAAAATTAAACAATTTTACAAATGTAGAATTTGTTAAATTAGCTGTTGCTGATATAAATGGTGAATTAGAGTTTTTAATAGGCGGAAATACAAATTCTCATTTACCAATTGGTTGGATTGGTGCAACGCCTGAAGATTATAAAAATATCGAGGTAGTCAAGGAAAAGGTAAAAGTAAAAGCTGCAACATTAGACTACATGGCAAAATTATATGGTGTTCCTAATTTTGTCAAAATAGATATAGAAGGTGCTGAACTTACGGCTCTTGACCATACCAAATATCTTACGGATTTACGTAAAACAATTTTTTTGGTAGAATCTCATAACCCTTATACAGATAAAAGAATTTTCAATTTTGCCAAAGATGCCGATTTCATAATTAGAAATGGGGAAAAAGAAAACTACCCGATTGTAGCATCAGTTGAGCAAAGTGGTGGTACAATGCTAATATACCCAAAAGAAATGGTAGTTAATAATATTGCTTAATAAGTAATTAAGTGTTAGTAATTAATTGATAATATTTTTTTTAAATACTTGATTTTAAATTACTTACACTTTTTTTACTACTAAATAACTTGTTCTTAATATTAATTGTGTAGCACAAAATATACTAGTTCTTTTAAGAGTGTATGTTCTTTTGGGTTTGTATTAAAATATGTTTTGTACAAATGAAAGGAATTAAGTAATTGATAATTTTTTAATGTAAACAATTAAATTTTAACTACTTGTAAAAATTTAAACTGTCAAATAACTAATTCTTGTTACTTAATCCTTATCTATTTTAATTTAAAAAATGGTAGTGCATAATAAGTAATGCTGCATATATAAAAAAATTGTAATCTTTTGTAGGGTTGTGCTATGAATTGTTATATATTATGTTCAACAAGCTCTATAGAGATGTAATATTTTAGAAAGATTACATCTCTATAGAGCTTGTTGAACATAATCAAGTTATTTCTTTGAAAAAATTAGTTTTAGTATAAGTTTTTATAGCACAACGCCATAACAAGATTATAACTTTGGCATTACATCTTTAAGACTACCTAAAAAATTTATTATTAGCACAATACCCCAAAAACTACGGTAAAGTACGCAAACTATGTTGTTTTTTATTTAAGTTATCAAATAAAAAAGACACATTTTGAACGTCTTTTTTATTTGATAATTTTTTTTCAAAAATACTATGCTTGCATAATAATTTTACTTATTTTCGCAACGGTTAAAGTTTTAGGTCTATATTGCAATAGCAAAAAAGACCATGATTATTACTTTTAACCCTTGCAAAAGTTTCTTATTGTAATCTTTAATTTAGTAAATATAAATTACTATAAAACATAAAATCAACTTTCACACACAAAATTAAGACATGAAAAACCGAGTTATCAAAAAAGTAGCCATTCTTGGCTCTGGTATTATGGGTTCACGCATTGCGTGCCACTTTGCCAATATTGGCGTGGAGGTATTGTTGTTAGACATCGTACCTTTCGAATTGACAGAGGCGGAAAAAGCAAAAGGAATGACAACTGAACACCCTGCTTTCCGTAACCGCATTGTCAATGAGGCTTTCCAAAATACCTTAAAATCAAAACCTGCGTCTTTGTATAATACAAAAGATGCCTCTTTTATTTCTTTGGGGAATTTTGATGATGACATGAAAAAAATTGCTGATTGTGATTGGGTGATTGAGGTGGTTGTAGAAAGATTGGACATCAAAAAGCAAGTTTTTGAGAAAGTAGAAAAATTCCGTAAAAAAGGTACATTAATCACGTCTAACACTTCGGGTATTCCTATTCACTTGATGTTGGACGGTAGAAGTGAAGACTTCCAAAAGCATTTCTGCGGTACGCACTTCTTCAACCCTCCTCGTTACATGAGATTGTTGGAGATTATTCCAACGGCTAAAACCGACCAAAGCATTGTAGATTTCTTGATGCACTATGGCGACTTGTATTTGGGCAAAGAAACGGTATTATGTAAAGATACGCCTGCGTTTATTGCAAATAGAGTGGGTGTCTATTCTTTGATTTCTACTATTCATTTGGTAGAAGAAATGGGCTTAGGTATTGACGAGGCAGATACTTTGACAGGTACTGTGATTGGACACGCAAAATCAGCTACTTTCCGTACTTCAGACGTAGTAGGTTTGGATACTACGGTAAACGTGGCGAAAAACTTGTATGCTGCCGTACCACATGACGAAAGTAGAGAAAGATTGCAGTTGCCAAAGTCTGTGCAAAAATTGATGGAAAACAAGTGGTTGGGCGACAAGACAGGCAAAGGTTTCTTTATGAAAGACCGCAGCAAAGGCGACAAAGGTGAAATCTTAACTTTGAATTTGAAAACTTTTGAGTATGAGCCTCGCCAAAAAATCAAATTTGCGTCTTTAGAAGCTGTAAAAGATATTGAAGATGTAAAACAAAGATTAGTAAAACTCATCAACTCGACAGAGCCGAAAGTAGGTGATTTTTACCGCAAAATGCACTATGACGTATTCCAATATGCTGCGAACAGAGTACCTGAAATTGCTGACGAGTTTTTCCGCATAGACCAAGCTATTAAAGCTGGTTTCGGTTGGGAAGTAGGTATTTTCGAAACTTGGGACTTGTTGGGCGTAAAAGAAACTGCCGAAAAAATAGAAGCAGCAGGACACAAAGTAGCTGGCTGGGTAAAAGAAATGATTGCAGCAGGTTTCAATAGTTTCTACAAATTGGAAAATGGCAAGCAATACTATTATGATATTCCTACAAAATCTTACAAGGTAGTTCCGGGTACAGAAGGTTTTATTTTGTTGGACACTTTGCGTAAATCTAACAAAGTTTGGGGCAATGCAGGTAGCACTTTGTTTGACTTAGGAGATGGTGTGTTGGGCTTGGAGTTTCACTCAAAAATGAACTCTATTGGTGCGGAAGTTATCGAAGGTTTAACTACGGCAGTGGCAAAGGCAGAGGAGAATTTCAGAGGCTTAGTCATTGGTAATGAAAGCCCTAACTTCTCGGCAGGTGCAAACTTGGCTATGTTGTTCATGTTTGCAGGTGAGCAAGAATGGGACGAAGTGAACTTGATGATTGCCCAGTTCCAAAACACGATGATGCGTTTGCGTTACTCGTCTGTGCCTGTGGTGGCTGCCTTGTCGGGCTTGGCTTTGGGTGGTGGTTGCGAAACTACTTTACACTGCGACAAAGTACAAGTTCACCCAGAAACTTACATGGGCTTGGTAGAGTTTGGCGTAGGCGTAATTCCTGCGGGTGGCGGTACGAAGGAATTGGTATTGCGTGCTTCAGACGGTTACGCTGCGGGTGATGCGGAATTGAACCGTTTGCAAGAAATGTTTATGACCATTGCCACTGCGAAGGTGTCTATGTCTGCCACAGAAGCTATGGCAAATGGCGTATTGGCAAAAGACAGCCCAATTACGATGAACAGAGCAAGGTTGATAGCCGAAGCTAAACAAACAGCTATTGCTTTACACGAGGCGGGCTACGTACAACCTGTGCAACGCAAAGACATTAAGGTACATGGCAAAACAGCATTGGCGTTGTTCTATGCAGGTATTACAGGTATGCGTATGGGCAACTATATTTCTGACCATGATGCCTTGATTGCCAAGAAGTTAGGCTATGTAATGGCGGGTGGCGACTTGTCTTATCCTACCTTGGTTTCTGAACAATATTTGTTGGATTTGGAAAGAGAGGCTTTCTTGTCATTGTGTGGCGAGAAGAAAACTTTGGAGAGAATACATAGTATTTTGTTTAAAGGGAAACCGTTGAGAAACTAAGGGTTTTTAATTTGTAAATTTTAATGAAACGTATTATATTTGTAATGAATGTAATACGTTTTTTTATGCTCAAATCACACATTAGAGATAGTCAAAAAAGGGAATTAGCTGAAAAGGTAACAAAAAAAAACTATAATAAATATTTGACGGGCTTAGAAGTAGAAAATTTACGAATTTTCAAACATACTTCTATTCGGTTCGAATATCCCATTACGGCTATCATTGGGGCGAATGGAAGTGGTAAATCTACTCTGTTAATGGCTGCGGGTTGTGTTTATAAAGAAATAAAACCGTCTTATTTCTTTGCAAAAAGTTCCTTAGATAATGGATTACAAAAAGCAAAAATTAGATTTACTTTAATAGATAAAAAAGAAAGTCCTCGAGAGGAACTCAAAACTTCTATTTCTCATCAAAATTCAAAATGGAATAGAAAGAAATCATTTGGGAGAAGTGTTAAATATTTTGGGGTTAATCGTACTGTACCGCCTACTGAAAAAAGTGATTTGACTATTTTAAGAAGTAAAAAAATAAAGCCTATTCAACAAATACCATTATCAGAAGTAGAGATTAGGCATATTTGTAGAATTTTAGGGTTTGATAGTCAATATGAATATTGCAATTTTCATAGCACTAAAGATTTATTCATTGGTAAAAGAGAAGATAGTAGTTATTCAGAGTTTCACTTTGGAGCAGGCGAGTCGAGTATAGCCCGTTTGGTCTATGAATTAGAAAGACTGCCCGAATTTTCATTAGTACTCATAGAAGAACTGGAAAATGGCTTACACCCTTTGGCTGTTGTTCGTTTGGTAGAATATCTTTTTGATGTTTGCTTAAGGAAAAAGCATCAAGTAATTTTTACGACCCATTCGCATTATGCCCTACAAAGTTTACCACAAGAGGCTATTTGGTATTGTATGAAAGGAGAGGCTATACAAGGTAAAATGGATATAGAGGCATTGAGAGTATTGCAAGGTGATATAGAAAAGCAATTAGTCGTATTTGTCGAAGATGAATTTGCTAAGATTTTTTTGGAAACTTTACTAAGACAGTTTGGCAGAATTGACCTATTGGACTTGTTGGATATTCATAAAATTGGAGGTAAGAACGAAATTATCAATTATGTCAATTCTCAAAATAGTAATCCTGCTATCAAAGTAAAAGCTGTTGGGGTTTTAGATGGAGATGTGCTTGTCAGTGATTATGAAAAGTCTGAACATAAAGATAAATTTGCAAAGCTACCCAAAGATGGCAAATCCCCTGAAATAGAAGTTTGGGACGACTTGTTAGCTGATATAGATACACATATTGCAAGGCTTAATCTTAAATTAAACTTTGGTATTGGACAGCAACAATTTGTAATTGATAAAATACTCGAAACTAATAGAGAAGTATTAGATAGTCATTTATTGTTTGCCACTTTAGCAGAAAAGCTGGGTTCTATGGCGGAGGTAGCAGTTATTAACGCCTTTGTTTCTACCTACACAGAAAAGCATAATGGAAAGTTGAGATATTTGGTGGAGTTTTTAGAGAAATATCTTATTTAGCATTTTGTTTAAAGGGAAACCGTTGAGAAACTAAGAATTAGGTCTTTATAATTGCAAACCCCACAAGAATTTTAAATTTTTGTGGGGTTTTTATTGATTTGTATTTTGCACTAATTTTTCGGTTCAATATAAAGGTTAATAACGTAATGCCAAACCCCTAGAATTTCTTTAAGGTCAGTGTAGATTTTGCTATCAATATAAAAAACACTATTCTCAAAACGCATAAATTGCCATTCTATACCATCTGTTGCACAACCATACAACACAGGAATATTTTTGCCTTCCATTTCATTAAAAAGTTTTGCACCATAAAGTTGAGCTGCACATTGGGCTGTGCTTTCTCGTATAAATTTTTGGGCAGAAATTGCAATAAAAGGGCTTTCTATATAAGCACTTTTTGGAACTAAAGTGAAAAAGAAATCACAAACACCAGATAAATTTTCGTCTGCATTAATTTCTAATTCCTCACCCGAAAATAATGTAACAAAATTTTGATGTGCTTCTGCTATTTCGACTAAAATAGGCGAAACTATTCTTTCTGATTTTGATTTTGCATTACTAAGTGGTGCTAAACGTGATTTTTTCAATGTATCAACCAACCATGAACTTGGTTCTATAGGTAAGATTGTCGCAAATAATTCTATACTTTTTGCATCAAGCCCAAATTTTTTAGTAACAACCTCTAATTTCTTAAAATTGCTATATCCCATAATTTTTGTGTTTGATGTGGTGAAGATACGAAAAATCCTTAATCCTTGTAAGTATTTTGTTTACAAGGTTAGCCGTTGAGAAACTAAGATAAATAGTTTTTATGCTTTAAGAGGTTGTCTTTTTAGGACAGCCTCTTTTTGTTAGACAATTTGAATATTTCTTTGCAAAAACTCTTTTAAATTATTTAAGGCTTCATGCTCAAAATTCCAAAATTCAGAGGGGTAAATTCTTGACTTTTCTTTGGCTAATTCATTCCCTTGATAAATTTGAATATAGTTGTAAATTTTGCTTTTATCCAATGTATATAGCTCAACAAACTGAGAAAAACTGATACAATTACAAAAAGCATCATAGCAAGTTATAAATTTTTCATATTTTTCTTTATTAACAATGATTGCTAA
>CANGYA010000251.1 GCA_947457925.1 Cytophagales bacterium
TGAAATTTGTAGAAAAAGGTTGGCAATGATAGACAGCCAAGAGTAAGGAAGTTGCTGTTTAAGCTGTAATCTTTTAGAAGCTGTTTAAGTTAATTTTTAATTCCGTAGGAATGGCATATTTATAGCAAATTCTAAAATAATTAAAATAAAAGAACTCCGTAGGAGTGGCATATAAACCCACAATGGAATTGTCCTACGGAGTTAATTCAAACAGCTTCTTAGAAAGATTACAGCTTGAACAGAAACTTCCTTATCACCACAGATTTTTCACTACTTTCATAGTTGCTACAGCTACCCAACACATCTATTTTCATTATTTAGCAACTCCTTTGGGAAAATTCTTTTTTTTGGGGGCTAAACTCCCCTTTACTTTGGGTACAATTTCACGTTTGCCAAAATGTTGTTTGTATAAACGCCAATCATTATTGATAATAAAATCTATAATTTCTTTTCTCGTTGAAATTTTTTTGTTAGTACGCAAAATTTTTCCTTTACTATCACATTGCACCAAGCTAAAATGAGATAAATCAGTAGTAGCATAAACCACTTTCAAATAAAGTGATGCTTCTGTTCGGTGATGATACGTTTCAAAAATAGAACCTATCCCAAATGTTGAAGTCTTAGGATAAATATGTTCCTCGTCTGCAAATTTTTTCCAAAGCATATGATATATAATTTAGTATTCACAAATATACATATTTATTTGAAAAAACAAACAAAATAACGTTAAAAATTTACAAATTTCCTATTATTTACCAATCTCAAACAATTTTTATTTATTGGTTCTATTCACTACAGGTTTTTCACTATTTTCATAGTTTCCACACTTACCCAAGTTACCTTTTGCAGCAAGTCAATCACTTGTTCTTTATAGTCTGCAAAATTATAGTTGTTAAACTGCTCTTGTATCGTTTTGTCATCAGACTTATAGGGTTTGTACTGGTCAAGCACCCATTCTATAGCACTCCTATTGCCGAGTTTATACGCCAACGCCTCCGCAGGTACACCGCATAAAGTCGTCAATTCGTCTATTTCTATGTTGCCCTCTTTGATTTTCAGAATAGGATTTATTTTTATTTCAGGTTCTTTAGTTTTTTCCTCAACAAGTGTAGTTTTTTCTTTACTAAACAACTCTTTTTCTTTTTTCTTCCCACGTAGTTTTTCCAAAAACTTCGCCAACTCAATATCTTTTCTTTCTAACAAAGGCGTAAAGGAAATTCCCCCTTCGGGGGTTAGGGGGCTTTCGTAATTCAAATGCAATTCCATCAACTTTTTCCCTGCCTCTGCATATTTCCAAAAGTCTGCGTACAAAGGAATACGAGGAAATTCACGTTTCAAATCCAATTCGTAGGCTTGGCGGTAGGCTGGCGAATGTAAGACGGCATAGACATAATGAAAAATGTCGATTTTTCCTATCTTTCGCAACCCCGCAAGGGCTTGAAGCCCTTGCGGGGTTTTTTCGTAATGTTCCCGAAACACCGACAACGCCCAATCCGTAATATTCTCTTGCTTTTCGCCGTTGGAATAACGATAAAGAGGTAGGCAGTTTGCAGCAGCAGCAGAACCAACAAAATGATAGTCTGTAATTTGTGTTGTACACCCAGTCATAAATGGTTTTTGTGAACCTGCATCGGTAAAAATGATAGAAATATTTGTTCTAACTCCTCTCTCTCCAAATATATTTGGTAATTGGTATTGCATTTCATTAAGTTCTTTGGCAAAGTATAAATACTTTTTTGTAAAAGGTCTGTATAATACTTCAATCAAATTAGTTTCATCAAAGTTATATAACTTATCTTTTGTCAAATCATTCTTTACAGCCCTTGTCCATTTTATACTATAATCCAACTTGTCGAGTTCTTTGATACCACTTTTTACTTGTGCATTATATTTCTCTATAAAATGGTGTACTTTTTTGATTAAATTTTCTTTATCAAAATCATACATCCATTCATCTCTTGCTGTTACTACACCTAAAGAAAACAACTCAAAAATAGCCTCTTTGCTTCTGCCCAATTTCACGTCTTTAGAGCAGAGAGGTAGTAGGCTTTGGAAGTCGTTGTCGGTTTGGTTTATCCAATTTCCTTTTTCGTCTGGGGTTATTTTCTCAAAGTGTATGTCCTCCAGTTTGGTGTCTTTAATCAGTTGTAGTTTCTCCGCCTTGCTGGGCATGGTGGGGAAACGGAAGTAGTAGATTTTGGCTTTTTTAGACATAAAATATTGGAATAAAAGTTTTATCACCCTAAAATTTAATCGTAAATTTGTGTAAAGATAACTCAAAAGAAACCTTATAGCAATGGATTTATTTAATAGCTTTTCAGAAGAACATTTTGAAAGTAATAGCAAAGAAAATGGCTTTACTTTTTGGTTTGCCTCCGAACTAATGAGTTATTTAGGCTATAACAGCCTGAAAACTTTTAATAATGTTATCAATAAAGCTATTGCTACTTGTACTACTCTGCAAATTCCTATTATAGATAATTTCTCGCAGGTTGTCAATGAAAAAAATGAATTAGTAGATTATAAATTATCTCGGTTTGCGTGTTATTTGGTAGTAATGAACGGCGACACCAAAAAAGAACCCGTAGCCAAAGCCCAAGCCTATTTTGCTGCCTTAGCTGGTGCAGTACAAAACTTTTTTGAGGAAACCGAAAAAATTGATAGGTTAGCTATTAGAGAAGAAATAGCCGAGAGAGAAAAAAGTTTGGCGGGTACTGCAAAAAATGCAAAAGTTGTAAACTATGCATTTTTTCAAAATGCAGGTTATCGGGGTTTGTATAACCTTAATATGGAAAAACTAAAAGCAAAACGAAATGTACCAGCCGATAGGTCTTTGTTAGATTTTATGGGCAAAGAGGAATTAGCAGCTAATTTGTTTAGAATTACACAAACCGAATTGAAAATTAAAAATGAAAATATTGTAGGACAAAATAACTTAGAAGTAACAGCCGAAAATGTGGGCAAAATGGTGCGAAAAAGTATGCAAGAAATCAGTGGTATAATGCCTGAAAACCTACCTATTAAGGAAGACATTAAACAAGTGAAAAAAGAACTCAAACAAAAAAGTAAAGCTATCAAAGCTATAGATACACAAAAAAAGAAGAAGAAAAAGAAAAAATTAAAGTAGCCGTATATTCGCCTTCAGGCGAATGTACTTTTATTACATTATTAAAGGTTACTAAGGTCTGTAGCATAGACTTTAGTCTGTGCCTTTAATTCATTGGTAATCAATTAATTACTACACAGACTAAAGTCTATGCTACAAAACCTTAATAACATCTATTTTTTCTCCTTTTTTATCAAAATAATCACAGCTACGCCTGTCATTATCCCAAACACATTGTCTGTGGCTTCGGCTTGTTCTGCCCGCACATCTCCGCCAAAATCTGTGATATAACAGTAGTCAAACTCTTTGGCAATGGTCTTTCTGAAACCGTCATCTTGCTTTTTGTCTATAAAACTGCGGTTTACCACAAAACACACCAGACCGTTGTCCGCAATCCTATCACTTGCCCACCGAATAAACCGTTTATACATATCATATTGCTTGGTTTTTTGGGCGGTACTTTCTTTAATGTAGGTGTCCTTTATGCGTTTATCTACATCTTTGTAGTCCCTATTTTTATTATTGTCGTTTTCGTTTTGTTGGTTGGCATTGTACGGCGGATTCCCAATTACCACCGAAATTCGTTTTTCGTTTTGTGCTTTTATCCGTTGGGCATTTTCGGCAATAGAGCCAAATAATGCGTTTTGCTTGCCTACATACTGCAAAGCCCCCACATTGTCCAACGTATCTACCCAACAAATATTATTAAAGGTCAGGTATTCGCCCATTTTTTGCTTGTAAATGTACTCTATGTTCAAATTCGCAATGTAATAGGGCAAAATAGCTACTTCGTTGGCGTGTAGTTCGTGTTCATACTTGTATTTGAGGGTATAAGGGCTAATCTTTTTTATCAAATGCGTAATAAACGTACCTGTCCCTGTGGCGGGGTCGAGAATATGCACGTTTTTGTCCGAAAGGGTTTTGTCAAAATATTTTTCCAACAAATATTCGGTACCGTCTATCATAAAATTGACAATTTCCGAAGGCGTATAGACAATCCCCAACTTGTCTGCTCCTTTGGGGTTGTATGCCTGATAAAAGTTTTCGTAAATGGTTTTCAAAAAGTCCTGCTTTTCTTCGTGTGCCAACAATGCCGCCGCCTGTGCCTTAATTGCCTGATAATAAGGCTGAATAGCTTGCAAGGTGCTGCGTTTGAGGTCGCCTGTAAAAAAAGTTTTTTCGACTTCCGTTAGCACTTGGGCAATGTTGTTTTCTTCGTGGTACTGTGCATCTCCAAAAACATGACGAAAAATATCGCCTGTCAAAATGTGCTGCACTATCATTTCATTCACTTCGTTGTGCGTAATATTAGGGTTGATAGCCGTTTTACAAAGCTCAAGAAGGGATTGATAAGCCGAGCCAAAATTAGCCCTCACTTTTTTGAAAGAAACCTCACTCCCTTCCCCCTCTCCATTTGGAGAGGGGGTTTTTGTTTCCCCTTCGGGGGTTAGGGGGCTTATCATTTCCTTCAAAATCTGGGCAATCGTACCTACTTCTTGTTTAAAAATCTCCAATGCCTGCCTAAATCCCTTTGCCTCTGCTCTTTCAAAACTAATGAACCGTTGCAAGAGTTTCAATAAAGCCTTTGCGTCTGTCATGTCGCAAGTTTCTCGGCTACTGCCCTGAATAAGCATAGCTTTTTGCCCATTTTCAAACAGTAAGTTGTCTGTTGGGTAGCCAATTTTTATTTTTTGGTTGAGTTCCTTCTCAAAATCATCTTTTGCGTCTTTCGCCTCCCAATACCCATACCGATACCGAAAAATATCTATCAACACGCCATCAGGCTGTTTGGTAGAGTTCGGAATTTTCACTTCATCTACTAAACGGAGATTTCTCTCTTTGGCAAAATAGCTCAACAACTCTGCAAAAGGTCTGCGAAGTGAAGTTTCTTTGGTTTCTCCCGAAAACTGTTTGATTTCGTGTAGTTCGTTATAATATTGGTGAATACGGGCAATGGACATTTTCTGTAAATTTTAGATGACAAATTAGCAAAGACGAAGTACGCAATTTTTTTAATTAATTATAAATTTTTCAATCAAAATTGTTTTTTAAATTAAGTAATAAGGCAAATCTATACTAAAACAAAAAGCCCCAAGAACTTTCACATTCTTAGGGCTTTGTTTCATTACGTTTGTCAAGGTCTTTGACCATTGCCAACGTAATGAAAATAGAATATAAGTTATTAAGGTTTTTGTATCACAGACTTTAGTCTGTGTGGTCATTACTTGATTAACAATATACTAAAAACACAGACTAAAGTCTATGCTACAGACCTTCATAACCTTTAATAAGTTGGGTTTTACATCAACTGCTGAAGCATCTTGATTTGAGCCTTGATACTTTCTACTTCCTTAGTGGCTTCTTCTATCTTCGCACCAAATTCTTTGCGTAAACGGTCAGCCGTTTTAGATTGAGAGAAGAACTCCAAGTTGTTTTTCCACAAAGCAATGTCGTTTTCCAAGTTGTTCATCTTGCGGCGTAACACTTGTTCTTTGTCTTTCACTTTACGAACAGCATTTGGTGTACCTTCATAAATCTTCATTTGGAAACTAAACTTCAATTTTTCTTTTTCCAACGGAGTCATTTCTACATTAGTCAAAAACTCATCAACAGCCTTTGCAAAACGGTCTTGTATCGTACTCATGTGTTTACGAGGCACAAAACCCACCACCATAAATGCTGCGTGTTGCTCTTCCAACTTTTTCATGTCAGCTTCTTTGGCTGCTACCATTGCCTCTATAGTTTCACAAATAGCTACTTTTTTGGCATAGTTCGCATCAAATTCTACATCTTGGTTGGCTTTTCTGTTACGTTTTCTGTCAAAGAAAGTATCACAGGCTTTCTTGAATCTTTCGTAAACAGCCTCTTTTTCTTTGTCAGGCACAGGTCCCACTTCTTTCCACGCATTTTGAAGTTTTTTCAAATCTTCAGACGTGTTGTCCCAGTCCAAACTTTCGGCAAGGGCTTCGGCTTTTTCGCACAAAGCTACTTTGCGTTTCAAGTTTTCTTGTCTTGCAGCATCTATTTGTTCGAAGAACCTTGTTTTTGCAGCAAAGAAAGCCTTAAAGTTTGTCCAAAACTGTTTGTTTATATCTTTAGCAACTTCTCTTGGAGCAGCACCAATTTTTTCCCATTCTGCTTGCAAAGCCAAAATTTCTTGGGTTTTTGTGTTCCACTCGCCAATTTTTTCTGTAGAAAACGCA
>CANGYA010000252.1 GCA_947457925.1 Cytophagales bacterium
GAGAATATGAGAGTGCATTAGCTACTTTTTTTGTCTTGGTAAACTTAAAAGTAAAACTAAGCCTCTCATTTTCAAAGTTTTATGGAGTTTTGTCTAGTAATATTATACTGCCTATTAAATTATTAGGGGTTTGATTTTGAATAGTAATAGTTATATATGTTAATATTTTAATTAAAAGAAAAAAATATAACCTTTCATGGACTTAAAATTATCCAATCTTTTTCATTACAAAGTCTATGGTGGTCTTAACAAAATCATTTACTTTTGCGTATAAAAGTGAAATTTTTTTACGTTTTATAGACTTCACCCGCCTACCTTATGAATAATCTTGGAAAAATTTTGGTCATAGATGACAATGAGGACATTCTTTTAGCCACCAAATTGCTCCTAAAAAAATATGCTCAATTAGTTACGATTGAGAAAGACCCTCGCAAGATACCTTTTTTGATGAACCAAGATAAGTATGATGCTATCTTGTTGGACATGAATTTTAGTAAAGACATCACAAGTGGCAAAGAGGGGTTTCATTGGCTCAATGTCATTATGGAAAAGGACGCAGACGCAACAGTCATTATGATTACGGCGTATGGTGATGTGGAAATGGCAGTGAGAGCCTTGAAAGAAGGGGCTACAGATTTTGTCCTGAAACCTTGGCAAAACGAAAAACTAATTAAAACCATAGGCGATGCCATAGAAAATAAAAAAGCTGCCAAACAAAACGCAAGTGCTGGCAACAACGGTAATAGCCCTAAAAAAGACCCGAAAAAAGTCTTGAAGAACATGGTGTTAGGGGAAAGTGAGGCAATGAAAAGTTTGTTCACTATCATCTCGAAAGTTGCAGCTACAGATGCCAACATCTTGATTTTGGGCGAAAACGGTACAGGTAAAGAAGTGATAGCCAAAGCCATACATGACCAATCTTTGCGAAAAGACAACGGATTTGTGAGTGTGGACATGGGGGCTATTACCGAAACTCTCTTTGAAAGTGAATTATTTGGACACAAAAAAGGGGCATTTACAGATGCCAAAGAAGACAGACCGGGACGTTTTGAGGCAGCTCATAAAGGCACATTGTTTCTGGACGAAATAGGCAATTTGTCTTTGTCTTTACAATCTAAACTTTTGACAGCCCTCCAACGCAGAGAAATTGTGCGTTTGGGTACTAACCAACCAACAACTGTAGATATTCGTTTGGTGTGTGCTACCAATATGCCCTTGTACGAAATGGTTGAAAACAATGAATTTCGCCAAGATTTGCTGTACCGTATCAATACTGTGGAGTTGCGGTTGCCAGCTTTGAGAGAAAGAGTAGAGGATATTCCTTTGTTAGCCAACCACTTTATAGAATCTTATTCCCAAAAATACAAGAAAGAAGTCAAGAAATTTTCGGAGGCGGCTCTTAGAAAATTACAAAAATACCATTGGCCTGGTAATGTGCGTGAACTCCAGCACGCCATAGAAAGGGCAGTAATTATGAGTGATGAACCTGAATTTGAAACAGGGGACTTTTTGTTTTTATTAGAAAAACACGAGTCTGCCGAAATGGAAATTACAGACTACAATTTGGAAAACATAGAAAAATTAGTGATTCAAAAAGCCATTACGAAATATGCAGGCAATATTTCGCAAGCTGCCAAAGCATTGGGGCTTACAAGGGCTTCTTTGTATAGAAGAATGGAAAAGCATGATTTGTAGGAAATTCATCAATACTAACAAAAAAGCTATAACCGAAGTTGTAGCTTTTTTGTTAGTAATAAAATAAAGAAAAGATTTAATTTTTAACCTTCCGTAAATGGTTTAGGGAATTGAGTAGCCACTTTGTCTGTAGCTCTATCTACAGCAATTTCACTTAATTTGTTGTATCTACGCATATCTACCCAACGATGCCCTTCAAAAAATAATGAGTAACGGCGTTGTTTCAACATTTCGTTGATTAATGCTTCTTTTGAGGTAGCTCCGCTATAGTCTGCCAACCCTGCTGATTTACGAATAACATTCAACGCCTTGATAGCCTCCGTAGTATTGTTTGCTTGAATTTGTGCCTCTGCATAAATCAATACTAATTCTTCGTTACGCAAAACACAAATAGGTGTAGTGTTAGTGGTATAAATCCAGACATCATGCGTACCCGTCAAGCCCGCAGGGTTCACGATAGGGCTATTTCTTAGGGCAGCTTTTGCTAATCTTTTATCGCCAGCCTCTGCCTCACTTAACCACTTAGGGTGTACTAAACGTACTTCACCACTTGCATTACGAGCAAAAAACAAAGGATTGAAAAAGTCATTCGATGAACCAGAAAATACATGATACACGCCTGCTTGTAGGTCTCCCTCTAAGTTCATAAAAGAACCGTTGAGTGCTGTTAAAGCCTCTGTATATTTTTCTCTATATACGGCTACTCTTGCAGCCAAACCTCTATTTAGCTTTTTGAAGTTTGCAGGGCTGGTGAAACCTGTAAAACCAGCAGATAAACTGAACTTAAACGTACTACCCGCCTTATCTAAATGCGTAGATGCTTCTTCTAATAAATTGGCAATGCCTATTAAAGCATCTGCACGAGAAACAAAAGCACCTAAGGCATCAGGGTTACTCACATCTAAACGTACACCATTATCGTGTAGTTGATTTAAAACCATGAGTAACTCATGGGCTTTTACTGTTTTGGCAAAACCCAAATAGCCTTGTTTTTCGGCTTCATTGACTGAATTGGTGTTATTAACGGCATCAATCAAAATATTTACGTTTTTGATAGTTCGATAACGAGAGGCAAAAGGTCTTGTAACATAAAAGGCGTTATTGTCCAATGTAGCCGTCAGCAAATCGGACACATAACGAGGTTCTGAACCTGCAAAACGGTAATGGTCTCGTCCTACGACTCCTACTGCATCTATGTAAGCTGCTAAATCAGCTCTCATTTGGTTCAGAGTGCCTACTACTAAGTTATTTAGTTGTGAAGAGGTTGCATTTTTAGATACACCTTCTAAACTTGGGCGGTTCGGGTCTATTTGTTCATCTATTTTACAAGCAGCTAAGGCTGTAAATAAAAATAAAGTGAGTATTTTATTTATATATTTAGTCATGGTAAAAGACAATTAAAAATTTGAATGAAAAAAGAAAAATGTATAACCGTAATCACAAAGCTCACGATGCCTTCAATATAGTCGAGTTAGTTCCTATGGCTTAGAAAGAAGCTGCAATATGGAATAATACCCTACGAGAAGAAGGGAATGGCGTAACATCTACCCCTGTAGAAATACCATTGTTACCAAAGTTAGAAACCTCTGGGTCATAGCTTGAATACGGTGTAAATAACAACAAGTTGTTACCAGAAACACCTACTTTTAGGCTTGAAACTGTCCCTTTGAATACATTTAACCATTGCTTTGGCAAAGTATAATGCAAAGCTATTTCACGTAATTTTACAAAACTTGCATCTTCTACATATACCCGAGTATCTCTACCAATGGCTTGTATGCGATAGTCGCCGTTTTTGATAGTTGATGAATATTTGTTCCCGTCATAGTCATTTGTAATACCACCAAAGTCATATAACAAATTAGTTAAGTTGATATTATCTCCACCAGCTTTCCAATGCCACAACATACTAAATTGCAAGTTTTTCATAATGGTCATGTCATTGTAAAATGACATTTGGAAAGCAGGATTAGAGTTGCCTGTAACTTGGTCGCCTGTTTTATCAGGAATACGCCCAACGATTTGTGTTAATGATTTACCTTCTTCTATTTTGAAAGCACCTAAAGCTGTAGAGAAACCACCTGTAATAAAGGCAGGCACGTCAAGACGCAATACTTCGTTGCTATTTGTCCAGAAATTAGGTTTGAATGACCACTTCAATTTTTCTGTGTTAATGGGTACTAAAGTAATCCCAATTTCTAAACCTCTGTTCTGAATTTTTGCACCATTAATGATACGGGTTGTGAAACCTGTAGAAGTAGGTACGTTTTGATTAATAATCAAATCATCTACTGTTTTGTCATAATACGTAATTTCTACGCCTACTTTGCTATCAAACAAACTGAAATCTATACCTGTTTCAAATTCTTTTGACCTTTCAGGACGAATTTCTTTATTACCTCTTGTTGTTCCTATCAAAGAACCAGCTTGTCCACTAATATTTGCTCCGCCAAAGGTAGTGAATGCAGGAATAGCCAAACTGACCTGATTAGCAGAAGGAATACCACCAGCTTCACCATACGCCACACGAAATTTCAACTGATTCACCGCCTCTACTTTCCAAAAATCAAATTTGTGAATATTCACAGCTACCGAACCTTTTGGGAAAGCATACAATTTATTAGGGTCGCCATTCATAGACGATTGGTCAAAACGAATACCTGCCGTAGCAATGATTTGGTCATTATAGTTTACTTCTTGTTGGAAGGTATAGCCAATATCTGTTTGTTTCAAAGTACGGTTAAATACGCCCAAAGAAGCTGCTTGTTCTAAGTTAGTTTGTGCCCCAATCAAACCAAGAGCCTGTACAGTAGTACGTTTTTGGTCAAAATCTAATCTTGAAATACCCAAAGAAGAAGTTAAATCAAATTTCCCCGCTGTTTTTGTAAATACCAAAAAGGCAGAAGTGTTCGTATTAAAAAACACATTATTACCCTTTGCCACAAAGCCATTTAAGCCTGTACTACGCATAATTTGGCTATTCTCTGGGAAATACGCATACGTTTCGTTATTATAGTAATCTACGCCACCTCTAAGAGTTAATTTCAATGACATATCATTACGGCGAATGAAATTGAAATTGACTGTACCTCCTGTCAAAATTCTGTTCGTATTTTCTTGATTTTTAGACGCAGCAACAGTATGTAAAGGATTAGAAGCTGAATAAGGGTTGTCTGGAAAATTTCCGTTAGCATCTGCGAACAAATTTGCCCAAGGCACTGTGGAACTCAAGGCTACGCCCAAAGAAACACCATTGTTGTCGTTATTGGTAATACTACGGCTTGCATAAGAATTAGTATAAGTAGAAGTTACGCCTATATCTACAAAATCTGAAAATTTATGGTCAATATTGGCACGCAATACATTGCGGTCAAAACCTGTATTTTTTACAATACCGCCTTCACTACGTACATTGCCCGAAATAAAGAAAGAAGTTTTATCATTACCGCCCTGAATATTTAAACCTGTATTTCTTAGAAAACCTATATTACCGTAAATTTCTTTTTCATAATCATAGATTTTGCCCGAAGACTTAGCAGCTTGGTACAAAGTTAATTCAGAAGCTCCAAATTGGTTTCTTACAATGTCGTCATTAAAACTTCTGTAACCCAAGAAACGAAGGGCAGATGCCATACCAAAATCTTGAGTAAAATTGATGCTGGTTTTACCCTTTTTACCTTTTTTGGTGGTAATAATGACCACACCTGCATTAGCTCTTGCCCCGTAAATAGCAGCAGCAGAAGCACCCTTTAAAATTTCTATACTTTCAATATCTTCTGGGTTCAAATCTGCGATACGGTTAGACGGGTTGTCTTGGTTACTCGCCTGCCCTCCACCAACTGAAGCCTGTGATACAGTATTTGTACCCGAAGAAATAGAGGAATTGTCTATATAAATACCATCAACAATATACAAAGGCTCAGAAGAACCTGTAATTGTGGTAATGCCACGTAATTTCATAGAAATACCACCACCCGGCGCACCAGAATTTGCCACAATATTTGCACCTGTAAATTTACCATACAAAGCACCATCTAAGGTTTGGGGGGTAGTTGTGCCTGTCAATTCTTTGGAAGATACCGTAGAAATGTTATTCGCTAAATTTGACCTTTTTACACTTGTAGCCAACCCTGTAACAACCACCTCGTCTAATTGGCGAGTTTCTTCAGCTAATTTAACGTCTATGTTACTCTGTGAGCCAATTTCTACTTCTTGTGGTTTATAGCCTACAAAAGAAAAAACAAGGAATTTTGCCTCAGCAGGTATATTCAACTTATACGCACCTTCTACATCTGTAAAAGTGCCTACTTGCTGTCCTTTGACCACCACAGAAACCCCCGGTAAGCCTTCTCCTTGAACAGAAGTTACTTTCCCAGTTACTGTTCGGTCTTGTGCAAAAGCTATGGTACTTACTAAAAGTAATTGAAGTGCCAATAGCCAACTTGTGAATGATTTTTTCATCTAGTGTCGTGCTATGAATTGTTATACGTAGTCTTCAAGAAGCTCTATAAAGATGACATCTTTCTAAAAGATGTCATCTTTATAGAGCTTCTTGAAGACAATCAAACTTATTTCTTTGAAAAAAATTAGTTTCACTATAAGTTTTTAA
>CANGYA010000253.1 GCA_947457925.1 Cytophagales bacterium
GTAGGGTAGAAGAAAATCAAAGGACAGAAGTAACTATTAAATGTAAGATTTTAAATAAATTTACAAGTATTGGAATGCCTAAAAGTGTCAAAATTTTTGAAAACTAAAAAAAATGCAACGCATAGGTAAATATACGTTGCAACAAAGCCGCTACAGATTGTGCTTGTGTCAAATAACCTAATCCAAAGGTTAAAAAGGCAGAAAGAATGATTTTTTTCATAGAAACAGAAAGTTCACGTAAATAATACACTGAGAAATGTTTAAATTCTAAGCAAAATACAAATTTTAGCTTTGTATTTTAGTTTTCTATGAATTTATTTTACCCTGCTTTTTATTTTTTTTAATACATCAAAGAACTTTTGCCAAAAATGTTTTTGGCGGTGTTTTTAAGCATTGGCAGGGTTAATAACCACTGCCAAGGGTTAAAAACTCTTACTTTTTACCTGTAGCTTGTTCCAAACGCAACAAAATCTGGTTGATTTGTTGTTGTTGGGTCTCTTTGTTTTCTCCGTTGTTGGTATTTTTCACCAACAACTCCACCTGCCAGTCAAGCCTTGCCCTTTTTTGTTAGCCACTTCAATTTTTCAGTAACTAAACCAAAAAAATAACAGAAAAAAGCCTAACTTGCTGCAAAGTGCCTGCGTTTGACGACCAAGCGGAGTAGTGTAAATAACAACAACGGAGGAAACAGCTAAACAATTTGGAATGTAGGACTAAATGAGGAAATAAATTTTCATGTAACTAAAAAAACGCATTATGATAACTTCTTTGCAAGACCTCGATTTAACAAAAACCTATTCTTATGCCGACTATTTGACTTGGCAATTTTCAGAAAGAGTAGAATTATTGAAGGGCTACATTCGCCAAATGGCAGCACCAGCACCTAAACATCAACGAATTTTGGGTGCTTTAGGCAATGATTTATACAATTTCTTTCGCAAACAACCTTGTGCAGTTTACTATACACCGTTTGACGTGAGATTATACAACCGCAAAAAATCTATTTTGGCAGATAAAGACGTTTATACTGTAGTGCAACCTGATATTTGTGTGATTTGTGATGAAGCAAAAGTAGATAACAAAGGTTGTAATGGTTCTCCTGATTTAATTATAGAAATTTTATCGCCAAATAACCAAAAAACAGATATAAAAGACAAATACAGTTTGTACGAAGAAAGTGGCGTGTTAGAATATTGGATAGTCTATCCAAATGACGGAGTAGTCCAGCAATTTGTACTCAAAGACGACAAATATTATCAACACGGTGTATTTACAGAACAAGAATTGATGAGTCCTTTTTTATTTCCCGAACTAAGTATAGATTTGAGTGAGGTTTTTGTGTAATTGTTTATGGCTTTTCATTGCATTGGTAGTGTATAAAAAGTAATGCTAAAACAGTTGTATAGGGGGGGGTAAGCTATGAACAGCATTACATCTTTAACACTATCTGATATGGAATACCTTTTCGTTATTGACGATAAAATCTACCAATGATTCCGCTATGCTATATTTATGAGCAACAGAAGTCAGCTTAAATGGGGAGCTAAAGTACAGCAAATACAACATAGCTACGATTGAGCATATCCAAAAGTTAATTTTCAGGTGTTACGAATTTTCATGGCAATAGAGTTTATGAATAACTCCTTTTTCGCCCTCCCTATGGGCGGTGCGACGTTTCGCAGGGTTGGGTGGGGCTATAGCAAAAAATTATTCATAAACTCTATTGAAGCATTTTTAATAATAGACCTGCCAAGAGTTTTCTCCAACAAAAACCAATTTTTCATAAATTTAACTATTTTTGCCCTCCCGAAACTCTTTTTTTATGCAATTCGCAGCCATTACAGGTTTAGACGACATCAAACAGACTCTTATCAGTGCCGTTCAACGCAACCACGTAGCACACGCCCAACTTTTTTTTAGCAAAGAGGGCAGTGGCAACTTAGCTCTTGCGTTGGCGTATGCGACCTACCTCAACTGCGAAAACCCTTCGGAAACAGATTCCTGTGGTGTATGTCCGTCTTGTTCACGCATGAATAAATTGATGCACCCCGACCTCCATTTTGTTTTTCCAACGGCAGCGACCAAAGACTACAAAAGAGATGAAGCCATGAGTGCTTTGTTTCTCAAAGAGTGGCGAAGTTTTTTACAAAAAAGTCCTTACGCAAATCTACAAGATTGGGGCTTGGCGTTGGGCTTAGAAGAAAACAAACAGTGCCTAATTCCTGTGCATGAAGGTCGAGAAATCATCAAAACCTTATCTATGCGAGCTTTTGGCGAAAAATACAAAATAATGATAATTTGGTTGGCAGAATTGATGAATGTAAATGCTGCCAATGCCATTCTTAAAATACTGGAAGAGCCACCCGAAAAAACTATTTTCTTGTTGGTTTCCAACAGTTTAGACAAAATGCTGCCTACTATTCTTTCACGTACACAAATCATTGTGATTAGGCAGTTTCATGACGAGGAAATTCGTGATTATCTACAAACACAACACAATTTGTCTGCGGACAAAGCAGCACAAATAGCTGTGCTGGCAGACGGTAGTTTGGGCGAGGCTATTCGGTTGAGCCAAGAAGTACAAGACGACAGCCAAGCCTTTTTTGAGGATTGGATGCGGTATTGTTACCAAATGGACTTTACCAAAATGCTACAAGGTGTCGACAAATTTAGTGATATGAGCAAAGAAGCCCAAAAAGGCGTATTGCACTATGCCCTTACGGTGATTAGAGAGGCAATGGTCTTGAAAATGGGCAGTCCTTTGTTGGTCAGGTTAGATGAAAAGACTTTGCAGTTTGTTCAGAAATTTTCCCAAACTGTTATTCGTGAGAATAATGTAGAGAAATTTTTACAGTATTTCAACGAAGCCATTGGGCATATAGAACGAAACGCAAGTGCCAAAATATTGTTTTTAGACCTTTCACTGAAAATAGCCTACGTCTTGCGTACCAAATAATTTTTAGTTAGTTTTACCACAAAAAGCAATTTTTTTAGCACTTTTTCCGTAAAAATTACAAGTTTTTTTTACCAATGACTTATTTTTTGTATTTTACTAAAAAATGTGAAAAAATTGGCTTAAATTTGGCATAGCATTAGGTGTAGTAATTTTACAACCTATTATTTTAAAAATCCTAAAACTCCCTTACCAGCCAACCTATGCTATAGACTTTTACTTTCTAAACATCATTTTCAAGAGCTATGCGGATAGGAATTGTAGTTAATTCTTCGTGGAACATTTACAATTTTAGAATGAGTTTGATTAAGTATTTTCATAGTCAAAATCATACAGTAGTGGCTATTGCCCCAGACGACGGCTATGGCGATAGGCTACGTGAAATAGGTTGTGAGTACCACGACACGAACATGGATAACAAGGGGACGAACCCTATGAGAGATGCGAAGTTGGTCTGGAAACTGTACGAGCTGTATAAAACTGCAAAGTTAGACATCGTATTGCACTATACCATTAAACCAAATATTTACGGTACATTGGCTGCAAAAATGTTGGGCTTGTCTGCCATCAACAATGTTACGGGTTTGGGTACATTGTTTATTCGGCAGGGAGTTGCCTCTAAAATTGGAAAAATGCTTTACAAAGTGGCTTTTCAGTACCCACAAGTAGTTTTTTTCCAAAATGACGATGACAGAGAACTATTTATCAAAGAAAAATTAGTAGCTGCCCACATTACAGACACTCTACCCGGTTCTGGTATAGACACCAATCTATTTACGCCTGAACATGGTGCTAAGAACAACGTATTTACGTTTTTGATGATAGCAAGAGTGTTATATGACAAAGGAATTATTGAATACATAGAAGCCATAAAGCTATTAAAAGCACAAAATATTGACGTAAAATGCCAATTATTGGGCAAAATAGAAACGAATAAAGGCTTGGGAATACCTATGGAGCAGGTGCAGAAGTGGGTAGCAGAAGGATTGATAGAATATTTGGGTACGGTAGAAGATGTAAAGCCGATTATTAAACAAGCCGATTGTGTCATTTTGCCTTCTTACAGAGAAGGTACACCTCGCACACTGATAGAAGCTGCCAGCTTGGGCAAACCCATTATTACGACAGACGTACCGGGCTGCCGAGAAACTGTCCGCCACAATTTTAACGGCTTTTTGTGCAATGTAAAAGACCCACACGATTTAGCCGAAAAAATGAAAGTCATGCTTACGATTTCAGAACCTTTGCTACAAAAAATGGGGGCGAATAGTCGCCAGTTAGCCGTAGAAAAGTTTGATGAAAAAATTGTAATAGAAAAATACCAAAGTGCTATTTACAGAAGTGTAGCCATCGAAATCAGTGAAATGAGCTATAATTTAGGATAAAACCTCAGCCCCTGCCCCCCTCCAAATGGAGAGGGGTTTTTTAATAGAGATTATTAAGATTTTGTAACATAGACTTTAGTCTGTGGAATAATTACTTGATTAGCAAGATATTAAAGGCACAGACTAAAGTCTATGCTACAGACCTTAATAAACTCTAATATTTATTTTTTTAACTAATAGCCCAATATGTTACAGCCAACTATTTACAATGAGTTTGTAAGCCTCCGCCCTCTTGTCCAAGATGATTTCGAAAGTTTATTTGCTGTAGCTGCTGACGAACTGTTATGGGAGCAACACCCCGCCAAAGAACGTAGCCAACGTAGTGGTTTCACCACTTTTTTTGACAAAGCTCTACAGTCTGGTGGTGCTTTGGTTATTATAGACACAGTTACACAAGCAATTATAGGCACATCAAGGTATTATGAATGGAATGAAACAGAGGCTTCTGTGGCGATTGGTTATACATTTATAGCCCGAAAGTATTGGGGAACTGCGTACAATAGCACTATCAAAAGTTTGATGTTACAACACGCATTTCAATTTGCCAACAAAGTGTTTTTTTATGTAGATAGTGAAAATTTCCGTTCACAAAAAGCTATTGAAAAGTTAGGTGCAATACGTATAGGCGAACAAGATACAGTTTACACAAATTTACCCACCAGAAAAAGTTGTATTTACCAATTATCCCAAGAACAATGGAAAAGTTGAAATATAAAAGTTTATTTATGTTTTTTCCTAAAATGCACCTTAAATCTTGAAGGAGAAATGACCGTAGCCACTACAAAGTCTGGGAGGCGGTGCGTAAAGGGCTTAATGGTGCTGTCTTTCCAATCTATTTTATGAAAATCTACGATAATGTGTGTAGTATCTGGCAGTAAACTACTTGGCAAATTTTCGGGCAACTCATATTGTAACAAAGCCATATTGTCTTTGATATAGGCAACAGAATCTTGTGGAAAATGCCACAACGTAATAGGTAACAATTTAGTGTTTTTTACAAATGGAGCTACTGTAAAACTCACAGTTACTTCACTTTGCGAAGGTTCTAAATGCAAATGCGAAGGCACAACCAATTTTACGCCTTTGGTATAGTCTGTATGAATAGTTTTGTCTGTGATATTGATGTATAAAGTATCTGCCAATTTATCTACCAAAGTTCTTGCCCCTTTGAAGTTAATTAGTTTTGGTTCTATGTGAATATCTGATGTGATATGATAGCCTTCTTTGAGTGGAATATCTGGCTCGTGTACCCGAATATGGACATCTTTGCTCACCAAAGGGTCGTATTGGAAATGTATATTTTCTTTGGGGAAAGAAACGACTTTGAGGTCTTTCAAGTTGTTTTGTAGTGTCAATAGGAAATCAGGTACATGAATATCTTTGATACGCATAGGGTTCTGAATTTCTATTTTTAGCGGTGTAATACCTAAACGCAAATTGGTACGGAGAATAGCCCAACCTTCGCCTATTACTTTTACGGCAATAGAGTTGGGTGGAGCTAAAACAGGGACTACATTTGTTTGTTTGACTCCCACCTCCAACGGATATTGCACTACAGCCGTATAGGTTTTGTTCAAGGCATGAAAAAACCAAATAATACCTGCCGTAATGATACACATAAAAATCCCTTTGAAGTCTATACGTTGGGCTATCATATTTATTATGAGGGAATTAGGTGATAAGGGTTGTTTCTGTAGTCAAGCTACACAAAAACTACAGATTTGCAAAATCTCTATCTACGTATTTAGTGCGTAAAGGCGTAAGAAGTGCCTAAAACAGAGATGTCATCTTTTTTAGTGTCGTGCTATAAATTGTTATAGAAACCAAGTTTGGGGTGTTTGAAAAAGTTAGGGATTAAGTCCTGTTTCTTTTTCATTTCCCCCATACTTTTATCAATTTCTTCATGGAGTTCTTTGCTATTTTGGATACACTTA
>CANGYA010000254.1 GCA_947457925.1 Cytophagales bacterium
AAAAAAATGGAAAATCATGAGGCTGCTATGAAAATATGTATTTATTGTAAAAATTACAATTATTGTTAAAAAAAGTATCATACATTTTTTACCACAACCTATTTTTCTTTTTTAGTTGTTCAATATCTTCTAAATCTTTGGGTCTTGCAGTTGTTTCTTTATCTTTAATCAAGTCTTGATAGCCTATAAATAAAATGTCAATATCATTGACATTTACTATTTCTCGGTTTTCAAAGGATAAACCAAAATTAGATAAGCCTTTTAATTGAGGTAAGAAATCAAGTGTAAAATGCTCTAAATTAAATTTGAAAAAAGATTTTTTAGGATTTGGGGCAGTTTCTGATTTGAATTCGGTTACATCATGCCCCAATTCTTCCAAAGCATCAAGCAATTTGAAATAATTATCATAGGTTGGATTGTACCAAATATCAATATCGTACTTATCAGCAAGTTTCCCGTCAGCTTGCATAGACATTCGAAAGTGTCCATGCAATGCAACGGCACTACCACCTACAAGTAAATATTGAACAGTATGTTTATTTAGTATTTTACAAATACCAATGATACTATCTACCAAGTTGTTGTTCATATAAAAGATTATTTTCCACTATTCTTTGTTTGGTTGCTATTTTGGTTCTTAGCAAATTAAAACAATCTGCTAATGCTTGCTCTTTCTGAATAGCTGTATCTTTCATAGCTGCAACTGAACTCAATGCAAATTTTAACTCTTCAAAGCTATTGTACTTTTGTATTTTTTTCATAAATTATATCTGCTAATTATTTCGTAAAACATTAAGCATAACAAGATAAGTTCAAAGATATACATATTATATTTGATTATTTCGATATGCTCCAAATCTTTTTACCAAGAGTTGTAGCTTGATTATCACTTTCCGATTTTTCTCTATCTTTTTTTATCAAACCACATTCAAACAATTCAATAAAGTTCTTGGGTTTATTACCATTTTGCAAGATGGTAATAAACCCAAGAATTTTATTGTAAAGGCAATTCAGTTTTTCACTAAAAACCATTTTGGATAAAAAACAGCCCACCAAGCAACCTTTTTAGCCTTTTACACCACTATTAACTAAATAATTACGTAGAGGAAGTATGACTAAAAACAATCAAAATAGGTGGCAGCTATTGATTTTACTAGCAAGCTGTTTTTTATTACCATACAGTTTGTTTGCCCAACATATCCAAGTACAAAAAGCTGATAGTGCTGCCCTCCAACAGTTTGTGCAGCAGTTAGTAGGCGAGGGTGTAATTGTCAAAAAATTCCGTTTCAACCTCCCACCCTCCAAAGGGGCTTACGGTTATTATGAAGACCCGAAAGAATTATTGGGCATACAAAAGGGCATTTTATTGACCAGTGGCAGCATTTTCAACTTTGTAAGTAGTTATCCTTACGAAAAACAGAAAAAGTGGGGACAAAGCAAAGGAGATAAAATCTTGTCCAACTTGTTAGACAAAAAGCCCAAAACCTTTGATGCTTGTGTGTTGGAAATGGAAATAGTGCCTTTGGCAGATACTCTATGTTTTAACTTCGTATTTGGTTCAGAGGAATATGATACTTTTGTAGGTACTCCATTTAACGATACTTTCGGCTTTTTTTTATTGGCAACCCAAGAACGAAATGTAGAAAATATAGGCGTTGTGCCTTACACCGATATTCCTATTGCTATCAACAATGTAAATGGAGGTAACGTAGCACTGCCCGAATATGTGCCACAAAACCCTACGTTTTATGTCCGTAACTCACACAAATTCCTGAATTATGGAGGGTTTACAAAACTCATTCAAGTCCGAAAATACGTAAAACGCAAAGCTACTTACTTACTACGAGTGGCTATAGCTGATGTCAGTGATGGCATCTTAGACTCTGGTGTAATCATAGAAGGCAAAAGTTTAATGTCTTATTTCCAAAATATTCATATCAATTTTGCGACAAATAGTAGTGTGGTGGACAAGAAATTTTACAAAGAATTAGACGAAACGATTGACTATATCAAAGCAATGAACTACAAAGAGTACAAAATTTTGGTGGCGGGTCATACGGATAGTGATGGAAGTGAAGCACACAATCATCTGTTATCTAAGCAAAGAGTAGATGAAACAGTGGCGTATTTTGTAAAAAATGGTTTTCGCAAAGAACAGTTTGTCGTAGAGTACAGAGGCGAAATGATGCCCATAGCCTCTAACGAAACCGCAGCAGGCAAACAACGGAACAGACGGGTGGAAATTCGTATTTTAGGGGCAAATTATGTTACGCAACCTACGCAATAGTGATTAACTGAAAATGGCAAGCATAAGTTTTTAGGCTCAAAGTTGGATAGGTAGTGTATAACAAGTAATACCAAAATAGTTGTATAGAGATTTTATGATACGAACCAGCATTACATCTTTAACACTACCCAAAAAACTGATAACTGTTTACTAATAAGTAATTGGAAAAAGTAAATGTACCACAGAATTTAGTCGGGGACGCCTAGTCTGTAATCTCTTGATAATCAAAGACTCACAGACTAAAGTCTGTGGTACAATATTATCAATTAATTGGTTACTCTTACTTAATTGCTCACTGATACTTGTTTATTTTTGCACCACTATTTTCCGTACAGCTTTTTTGTGGTCTTTGCCCCAAAGTTGCACAATATACACGCCATTTGGTAAGTTATTCATAGTCAGCTTTTTATCACTTGCCCACAGCTCAAACTCTTGTGTGATTATCTCTCTGCCCAGATAGTCCATTACCCTTACACTTTGTACTTCGCCCTCTATATACACTTCGGCTTGTGTGGGATTGGGATATAGATTTACGTCTAATTCTACTGCATTGTCCTCAAAACTTGTAACATCGGGTCTTCTAAACACAGGACGCATCACAATACTACCTTTGACATTGGGCAAGGTATTTTGTTCCCATTTATTGAAAATATTGTAATAAATCTTGCTACCATTGTCATTGTTCTTGTCAAAACCCAATGTTAGGGCTTTATCTGTAAGTTGTTCCACACCAATATAAAACTTGCCGTTCACCAACACATTTCTTGGTAAGCTAATGCGTTGCGGTTTATTTAGTTCCGTTGGATATTCCAAAGGTACATTGGTTTGTAACAACAAACTATCTTTGTTTGCCCCACCACCCAAATTAATATTTTTCCAAACGAATAAATTAAAAGTTTCTCCCCTCAAATTTGTCCCCAAAGGCACAAACAAAACATCTATGGCTATCAAATTATCTTCTTTTACAATGTTGTACTCATAAGCCAACTTGCCAAATCGTTGGTTAAAAGCCAAACCGTACTCCGCCGAACCGTCATCATAGGCATAATAATCGTCTAAAACGTGGGTAGTTGCAAAAGTATCGTTAGAAGTCGTACTAAAACCATAACGAGAAAATCTTTCGTTGGTGTTCATTTGTACTTCGGCTTGTAGCCACATAGCTCTGCGGTTGGTAGGCACTTTTAAATTTTTAGTAAAACCCTGAATCAAAAACTGGCGGGCATTTACAGGCACTAACACCGTACTGTCTTTGGCAGTGGCAAAAGTATCATTGGTAAGTCCATCTTTCACCATAACTTTGTACTGCAATACGTTTCTGTCCCCCTCTGTTCGCAAGTAATTTACTCCTGCAAAAATCGTATCTACTACACGCAAAGGCACACTGTTAAAGTGCGTAATCGGCATGGCTTTGTAGTCTTTCAATAACCTGATAGGCGGTACACCCACCGCAAAATCTGCAAAATCTTGGGTATTCGTTCTGTTTCTATCCAAATATACATAGTCCAAATTCCAGACATCATACGCCCCCGACAACCGAGTAACGACTTGGAAACGAAACTGGAAATTTCTATGAAAATATATAAGGTCTGTAATGCTAATAGCCTGATATTCAAAGTCTATCCAATTAGCCCGTATTTCAAATTGTCTAACCGTATTCCAATTTCCTGCTGCATCTCGCAACTGTACCCTGAAAAAGTCGCCTACATCTGGTCTTTCGCCATTGCCTTGTGGTTGCAAATAAAAAGTCAATAACAAATTAGGAAAACTGTCTGCCTTGCTCAAATCTATCTGCTTAGAAGTCAAAACATCTGCCTCGCCTACTAACAAAGGGCTATCAAAATTATACGGCTGCCCGTTGGTTGCTATGCCGTCAAAACTTGCCACGTTGAAAGACAAAGGGCGAATAGGCAAAGTATTATTCACATACACGCCACTTTCACACAACCATTTGGTCGTATCTACGACATTGGCGTAGCGTAGCTTGGTAAAATCATCAAAAAAGGGTAGCTTTATTTTGGTCGAATCTTTGGAACAATCATAGTTTTCTTTTCTTGCTTGTGCCGTCCCCGATGGTTGGGCATATTGGGCTAAAGGCAACAAAGACACTTGTGCAGTGGCTACCCAAGAAAAAAGGAGCAAAAAAAATGAAAAGGTGATACTGCTTATTTTTTTGACTAAAAGCATGATAATAAATAAGTTATGACAGATGAATAGTTCTTCTCTAAACGACAATCCGAAAGAATTTGTAACAAAGGAAAAAAAAAATATTGAAAATACTTGCATGGTATCGAAAAAAACAGCTACCTTTGCAACGTCAAATTCAAAAAAGGAATAATTGACTACTAAATAATGCGAAAGTAGCTCAGCTGGTAGAGCATCACCTTGCCAAGGTGAGGGTCGTGGGTTCGAATCTCATCTTTCGCTCAAAGTTACTACAAAAGTAAAGTCTTTTGTAGTTTTTTTATCCAAAAATCTTTGAAGTATTGTCGTGATGGCGGAACAGGTAGACGCGCAGGACTTAAAATCCTGTGGAAGAAATTCCGTGAGGGTTCGATTCCCTCTCATGACACCAATACTTCACTACTGCGAAAGTAGCTCAGCTGGTAGAGCATCACCTTGCCAAGGTGAGGGTCGTGGGTTCGAATCTCATCTTTCGCTCAAGTAAATGAAAGCCTTAACATTCAAAATGTTAAGGCTTTTTGTTTTAAATGACCTTTCCTAAATATGCAATCGAATTGCTTTGAAGATTTTAATTCCTAAAAACTGCTTAAAACTAATATTTTTCAAAGAAATATTAGTTTTTGTTATCCCAAAACTACTTTCCGATATGTATAACTTTAAAAAGGATAGAAGGAAAATTAAAGCAAGAATAGATTTTTTTTCTAATTTAGCCCAACTTTCAACGCCAACAACAAAGCCTGTAACCCAGCTAAGTAATTTATTCTCATGAATCCACGCCAAAAGTTTTTAGTAGTCATAGCTTTTTTAGTGTTTGTTTCGCTACTAAGACTGCTTTTAGCTGCTCCCACTCGACCTTTTTATGAACTCGACACGCCTTTTCAGCCTCTCTACGATACTTCGCAAGTGGCAACAGTACACAATTTGCTGTTGCAACAAACAGATACCCTCAAAAGTATTCGGTTTATTCAAGATACTGCCCGCAGACAATTATTGGCAAGGCAAGTAGCACAACTATACGCCTACCACAATTACAGACCTATTTGGTATCCCGCAGGTGTGCAACTGCCCAAAACGGATACATTGCTCGGTGTCATTGCTAAACACGCAGAAGAAGGACTTTTAAAGCCTTGTTATTATATAGATAGCATTCAGTTTTTGAAGAATTTTATAGATACCACACACCAACAAAAAGAACGGCTCAACGCCATTGTGCGGTTAGATTTTTTGACTACGTTAAGTTGTTTGACTTATTTTACGCATTTGCGGTACGGAAAAATTACGATTTCGCAAAGGCGTTATAGCCTTAGTAAATGGCAACACAGCCGTACTTCGCAAGACAGCGTGGGTTTGTTAGCGTACAGAGAGTTGTATAGAGGTGGCATTGCGAAAATTTTGCAAACTTTTACACCCATACACCCACAGTACAAAGCCTTGCGGAATGTTTTACAACATTATTTGGCGTATAACAAAAAACAGTTTTTGCCTATTACAGATTCGGCTTTGCACCTAAAAGATAGTAGCCAAAATGTGGTGGCTCTCAAACAGCATTTGGTAGCTTTGGGAGATTTGCCTAACTACAAACTCTACCCCGAAATGTTGTATGACAGTGCGACATGGCGGGCAGTATTGCGTTTTCAGTACCGCCACCACCTCAAAGAAACGGGCAAGGCAGACCAACAAACTTTGCAGTATTTACAACAGCCTATGAGTAGTATCATAGAACGA
>CANGYA010000255.1 GCA_947457925.1 Cytophagales bacterium
CCGTTTGCCCCTGTTGCGGTTAGTCTAATGGTATATGTACCTGCGGCGGCGTAAGTTGTGCTTGGGCTGGCAGTTGTAGAGGTTTGTCCGTTACCAAAATCCCAAGCAAAGGAAGTAGCATTAGTAGAAGTATTGGTAAAAGTAACTTGCAACGGTGCTGCTCCTGCGTTTGGTGTAAACGTAAAGTTTGCTACAGGTGCAGGCGTTGGCGGTGCTGTAACCGTAATACTTGCGGTTTTTGTGTTTGCTTTTCCGTCTGTACCTGTTGCTGTCAATTTTATGCTATACGTACCTGCGGTAGTATAGGTAGTGCTTGCATTTGCCACTGTGGAGGTTTGTCCATTGCCAAAGTCCCATGCATAACTTGTAGCATTGGTCGAGGTATTGGTAAATGTAACCAACAATGGTGCAACACCTGACGCAGGTGTAAACGTAAAATTTGCTACTGCCGAACTGCCTGTGGGTGGTGGGGTCGGATTTGTGTTTGTAGGTGCAGTTTCATCTTTTTTACAAGCTCCCACAAAAAGTGCTACAAATAGCACAAGATACATTAATTTGATAGTTTTCATTTTAGATATTGAGTTTAAATGTGAAAATTAATTTTTCTACGTTGGCAATGGTCGCAGACCTTGACAAGCGTAGTTTTTTATGAGCAATCAAATTTTTTTACGATTGGCAAGGTCTGCGACCATTGCCAACGTAAAAAAAATTACAATTTCTTTCGCCTATCATGCAGTTTCTTTGCACCATACGCCAACCCTACAGCTATTAAACCACTGATGCCACCGTCTATGGGTACAGCGTTGTTGGGTGGTGTAGGTGGAACAGGGTCTATTCCTTGTGCCTTTGCTTCCCAAATAAGGACAGCAAAAGCTATGATGATGAAGTATGTTTTCATGTTTTTTGTAGCATAGACTTTAGTCTGTGCATTTGTTAGATTCTTAAAAATGCACAGACTAAAGTCTATGCTACATTTAAATTTTACTGTTTCACAAATTTTTTAGTTTCCAAATACTCTGCCCCTGCCACTTCTACAATATACATACCTTGCAAAAGACTGCCGACTGGCATAGATAGGCTTAGTTTATTGGTTGTTTTATTGGCATTTTGTCTTACTATTTCTCTGCCCGTGAGGTCTGTAATGCGAACTATAACCTCACTTTTCACTGCGTTATCCAACACAATAAATAGCACTTCTTCGGCAGGATTAGGGTATAAAACCAATTCATTAGGCTGCGTTTTTTCTTTTGCTAAGGCTGCAAAATCTGGTATGAAACGCAATACAAAACGACTGCTATCATTCAAAACAGAGGTTTCAAAGGTGTAAGGTTTTGTGCTAATATTGTGTAAAATAGCTGTTTGTTTGTCTTCTAAAAAAATTGTAGGTACACCAACAAAACTGCTCATTTCCATAGTTTCTATAGTGTAAGTTCCTTTTTCGCCTACTATAAAACATAGTGGAATACTGCTTTCTTTTTCCAAATTTGGTAAGGCATTGATAGCGTAGTTTTGCTTGTTTGTTCGAGTGTAAAGATTTGGCGAACCCCCTGTATTCCATTGGGCTTTGGGTGCGTCATACGCCTTGTCTTTGTTTTCGGTGGCTTGTTGGTGAAAATAAACAATAGCTTCATCGGCTAATTTTTTGCCTGTTTCTCCTGAAATCTTCAATTTCAATAAACCACTAATATTTTGGTTTTCAGTTTTTTCTGACCTAAAAAACTGTGGCGTTGCAATGCTTCGCATCGTATTATTAAACTGTAAATTGGCACTGCCTACATTGGTTTTGCGAACAAAGAAGCCTTGCCCCAAAGCTATATCACTTGTACTGCCATTGGTGCCTGTGGGCAAGCCTTGCACATAATATGCCCACGTACCTGAATACAAACCTGTGGCAATACGGCGGTAATTGTAACCGTCTATTTGTGGGCTGTTGAGTGTATAAAGTGCATTGAAATCTAAGGATGAAGGATAAGGATTACCTACCAAATTCCAACCCGAATTACTACCTGTACCTCGTGTAATATTTTTGGTAATATTTCCATTATTTAAATTACCAACAAAATCAAGGGTTACTCCCGAATTGAGGTTAAGAATATAACCTCTGCCTACTTCCATAGTTGCTGCGGTGCTACTTGGCGACTCCCAACCTTTCTCAAAAATATCTGAAGTGCTTGGCGAGCTTACTACTTTGCTTTCATTGTATTGGTAAAAATTTGGAAATGCACCTGCGTAGGTATTCACAAAATCATAATTTGGGTTCAATAACAAAGGTACATTGTCGTTAAACTCTGCAATGGTTTTGCCCGAAACAGGCGAAGAAAAATAGTTGTAGCCTTGTGTAGTGGTACGGGCTGCATAGTTGGGTACAAATCTTTGCACTTTCACATCTCCCAACACTACCGCAGTTAAGTTATTGACCACGTAAGCCTGGCCTGCGGAAGTGGAAAGTAAGGTAAGATTTCCGTTAGAAACCACATTACCGTCCTGTAAATTAAGCAATTCCGAAATTTGTATTGCCCCTGTCAAAGTCATGCTTTTCCCTGCTCCGTTCATGTTGATACGCCTAACTGTTGGGTTGCCTACACCTAACAAAGCAATAGATTTGCCTGTGAGGGTTGCGTTTTCGTTGTAAGTTCCTGCGTTTAAAACTACAGTGCAACCATCGGCAACGGTGTTAAAGGCTGCTTGTAGGGTTTGTTTGGCAGTCGCATTAGAAAGTCCGTCATTGGCATCATTGCCTGTGCTTGCATTTACGTAGATACTGTTACAAATAGGTACGCAAGTAGGGCTTAGTGCATCACCTGCAATAGTCCAATTTTTTGGTGCTGCTAATAAAGTATTTCGTGCTGCTACTGCACAATATTTTAACCCTTGCGACCCTAAACCTACACTTGAAATTGGTTTTAAAGTCTGTGCTGCCCAACTAATGAGAATTGCATCATAATTTGCAACAGAAATAGCACTATTATTGAGCATAAATCCTACATTAGTTGCGTTGCTCATATCCCAACTTGCCAATGATTGATTAAAAGCTGTTGCATCCATAAATACGGCTTCCATATTAGCTACTTTGCTGACATCCCAATTATTCAATGGCTGATTAAAGGCTGTTGCACCCCAAAAAGCCCATCGCATTGCAGTTACATTACTTGTATTCCAATTATTAAGTGGTTGGTTAAAGAACTTTGCATTGTTGAAAATTGCAGCTATGCTTGTTACATTACTTACATTCCAATTATTGATATTATAATTAAAAGCAGTACCTGCAAATAGATTGGTCATATCTGTAACTTTTCCTGTGTCCCAATTCACTAAGTTTTGATTAAAAGGTGTAGCACCTGAAAACATAAAACCCATAGTTGTTACATTGCTGGTATTCCAAGTAGTAACATCTCCATTAAAACTTTTTGCAAACCAAAAGGTAGAACCCATATTGGTAACACTAACTGTATTCCAATTATTCAAATTTTGGTTAAATGCCTCTGCACTTACAAACATTTCTCGTAAGGTTGTAACAACACCAACATTCCAATTATTTAAGGGTTGATTAAAGATAGTTGCAAATGCAAACATTCCGTGCATAGTTGTAACTTTGCTTGTATTCCAATTATTGAGAGGTTGATTAAATTTTTCAGCCTTCCAAAAGGTTGAAGCCATAGTTGTTACATTCCCTGTATCCCAATTATTAATATTTTGATTAAACTCTTTTGCACCGAAAAATGTACTTAGTAGTGTTGTAACCTTACTTGTGTTCCAAGTTGTAATATCTGAATTAAAGTTTCTTGCATTAGCAAACATAAAACTCATGTCTGTTACGTTACCCACATTCCAATTATTTAGTGGCTGATTAAAAGCATCAGCACTACTAAACATACCACTCATATCTGTAACATTGGCAACATTCCAATTATTCAAAGGTTGATTAAAAACAGTAGCTCCATTAAACATACCATTTGTATTAGTAACTGCACTTGTATTCCAATTATTTAATGGCTGATTAAAAGCTGGTGCAAGGAAAAACATTTGTTTTGTGGTCGTAACTTTGCTAATATTCCAACTATTTAAAGGCTGATTAAATATATCTGCTTGTCCAAACATATTAAACATAGTGGTAACATTGCCAACATTCCAAGCACTAATATCTTGATTGAAACTTCTTGCTTTTTCAAACATTGAAGACATATTGGTAACTTTACTCACGTCCCAAGTGCTAATATTTCCATTAAAAGCAAAGGCATTTATAAACATTCCACTCATATCTGTTACATTACCTGTGTTCCAATTATTTAGTGGCTGATTGAAAACAAAAGCACTTGTAAACATACCTGCCATGTTGGTAACATTACTCACATTCCAAGAATTGATATTACCATTGAAAATAGAGGTATTGCTAAACATACCCGACATATCCGTAACAGCACTCAAATCAGGGTTATCTGTTGCATTGTAGGTCAGATTATCACAACCATTAAAAGCATCTTTCATGGAAGTCCACGCAATACTTCCCCACTGTTCAATAGTGCGTATTTTGCTTCTTTCAAAGAAACCAAAGCCAAAGTTAATTCTCGGAAAAGCCCCAGTAATAGCAATTTGATAGGTGCTTCCGTTTTGTAAACCTGTAATGGTGTGGCTACCTGTGCGGGCAGTTATGCTACCATCGCCTACGCCTGTGTTGGTGAGGTTTGTCCAAGTAATGTCATAGTTATAACCTCCGCCTGCAGTGGGTATGGTTATTGTGCCTGTGGTGGTTATCCATCGAGTGATGAATGCCTGTGCATACCCCTTTGTCTGCATCAATAGCAGTGGCAACAAGAGTAAAAATATTTTTAAGCAACGTAAAATCATAATTTTGTAATTTGAGTTTAATTTTAGCAGCAAATTTATACAGCCCAAGCCTACTTAAAATCATTAGCATTGACTATACGGTAAGCTATTTTGTAAAATATTATTTTTCTTCTTTATTTTTTTTTTACACAAGTGCAATTTACATTTGGGCAATATATACCCTGCCGAATGGCGTATTCTTGCAACAAATACCGACTACTTACATCAAGTTTTTCCAAAATTTTCTGCACATGAGAAGCTACCGTATGTTCAGAAATATTACTAAGTGCTGTAGGCACGCCACTTGCCTTTGCCTTTTCTCTACTAATGGCGATTTGCTTGTTGGTAATAATTGGTGAGGCTGCCAAAATCAAAAATATTTCGTATTCTGTAGGTGTTAGCTGGCTTAACATAGTCCTTAATAGATTGAAAATTGATTATAAAACAACTTTTGCAGCAACCACAAACATCAAAGGTATATTGGCGGTTTTTGCCTGTAGTGCTTTGCAAAGATTGGCAAAGGCAGTAAGGATTAACAGTGATTTTCGAGGAATAAGGCAGGAAAAAGGCGGAAAAACGAGAATTGACTGTATAAATTCTATAATACTAAGCCTATAAGCAAAATTTTTATTTTTGTGCTGTTACCAAGTAAAAATTGTAAGAGAAATTAATAAATAATTACCAATAGTTTGTTTTTTAGTAACTAATCGTAACTATTACTAAAATAAAATATGTTAAACAAAAAATAATTAATAGAGTTAGTAACTTATCTAAGTTTTTTTATATCTTGGTACAAGAATACATTACAAAATTCACACTATTTTTTTAGTACCTCATGAACCCACAACTCGACATAGAAACAACGGCTCTTGCTCAACTAAAAACCAATGCCAAACAGCAAATTACGAATGAAAGTGAGGCGTACATCAGAAAAAAAAGGGTAGATGATTTGATAGGCGTAATAGAACACAACTATCAAGCAAAAAAGTATGTGAAAATCAAAAAAATTATCAATACACTATTCCAAAAATATACGGACACACTGCCCCACGAACAACAGACGTTACAACAACAAGAACAATCTTTGCAACAACTCATAGAAAAGATTAAAGAAACAGAAGGCATATTTCCTAATGAAAGAAGTATAAAAGAGTTTTTGTCTGGCGATAAAGAAGTACGCAGCAAACTCCGAAATTTTTTAGCTATTTGCTACGGATATGCAACGAGTTTTGAAGACTACTGTCGAACAGTAAAAGAAAGTATAGCCAATCAAG
>CANGYA010000256.1 GCA_947457925.1 Cytophagales bacterium
AAAAGATTACACCTTTAACATTAGAGTTTATGAATAACTCCTTTTTAGCCCTCCCTGCGGGGAGGGTTGGGTGGGGCTATAGCAAAAAATTATTCATAAACTCTATTACATCTTTAATTTAAGACCATCTTTTTTGCAACTTGTTTGGCACACCTAAAATGTGTAACTTGCCTCTCTCAAACACCCTATTTTGCGTATGCCATTCGAACTCACCGCCGACTACGTACCCACAGGCGACCAACCCAAAGCCATTCAACAGTTGGTAGAAGGTCTGAACCAACAAGAAAGACAACAAGTTTTGTTAGGGGTTACAGGTTCGGGTAAAACTTTTACCATTGCCAACGTCATTCAGGAAGTACAACGCCCGACGTTGGTTTTGAGCCACAATAAAACCTTAGCAGCCCAACTGTACGGAGAACTCAAGCAGTTTTTTCCCAATAATGCCGTAGAATATTTTATTTCTTACTACGACTACTACCAACCCGAATCGTACCTGCCCACTACGGATACGTACATAGAAAAAGATTTGGCGATAAATGCCGAAATAGAAAAATTGCGTTTGAGTGCCACGTCTGCCCTCATGTCGGGGCGGAGAGATGTGATTGTCGTGGCTTCGGTGTCTTGTATTTATGGTATTGGCAACCCTGCGGAGTTTGGCAACAGCATTATGAATTTGCAAAAAGGGCAAACCATAGCCCGCAACCAACTACTGTTTCACTTAGTAGATATTTTATACAACCGTACCGAAGCCGATTTTTTGCGAGGTACTTTTAGAGTAAAAGGCGACACCGTAGATATTTACCCCGCCTACGCAGATTTTGCGTACCGCATTACGTTTTGGGGCGATGAAATAGAAAGTTTGCACCGCATTATCCCCGAAACAGGCTCTAAAATTGCCGAAGAACAAAGTATTTCTATTTTTCCTGCCAATTTGTTTGTGGCGGGCAAAGACGTGCAGAAAGTAGCCATTGAGGAAATTCAAGCCGATTTAGTGGCACAAATTAAGTTTTTTGAGCATGAACACCGCCCCATAGAAGCCCAACGCATCAAAGAAAGGACAGAGTTTGATTTGGAAATGATAAGAGAAATGGGCTATTGTTCGGGTGTTGAAAACTATTCGAGATACTTTGACCGCAGACAAGCAGGCGACAGACCTTTCTGTTTGTTAGACTATTTCCCAAAAGATTTTTTGATGGTTATAGACGAAAGCCACGTTACATTGCCCCAAATTCGGGCTATGTGGGGAGGCGACAGAGCCAGAAAAATTAGTTTGGTAGATTACGGTTTTCGGTTGCCCTCTGCCCTTGACAACAGACCCTTGAAGTTTGATGAATTTGAGGGAATGATTAACCAAGTGATTTATGTGAGTGCCACGCCAAGTGATTATGAATTGCAGCAATGTATGGGCGTAGTTACGGAGCAGATTATCCGCCCTACGGGACTTTTAGACCCTTTGATAGAAGTACGTCCTACCTTGAACCAAATAGATGATTTATTAGAAGAAATAGACAAAACGATTAAACGAGGCGACAGGGTGTTAATTACGACTTTGACCAAAAGAATGGCAGAGGAATTGGACAAATATTTACAAAAACTACAAATCAAAAGCCGTTACATTCATTCAGAAGTAAAATCTTTGGACAGAGTGGAGATTTTGAGAGAGTTGCGTTTGGGTGTGATAGATGTGTTGGTAGGGGTAAACTTGCTGCGTGAAGGTTTAGACTTGCCCGAAGTGTCTTTGGTGGCTATTATGGACGCAGACAAAGAAGGATTTTTGCGAAATACAAGGTCGTTGATTCAGACCATTGGCAGGGCAGCCCGCAACGAAAACGGCAGAGTGCTGTTATATGCCGACAAAATGACTAATTCTATGCAAACCGCCATTGACGAAACTTTACGCAGAAGAAAATTACAAACCGAATATAATACTGCCAACGGCATTACGCCTCGCACCATTCGCAAGTCGACAGAGGCTGTGCTGGGGCAACACAAGGCAAGTGAGGCGAAAAAATACGGCAATTTCTATGTAGAATCTGATGAGTTTTCGGTAGCAGCAGACCCTGTAGTAAAATACATGAGCCTCAAAGATTTGGACAAGCAAATAGACCAAGCCCAAAAAGCTATGGAAAAAGCAGCCAAAGATTTGGACTTTTTGGAGGCTACCCGCCTACGTGATGAATGGTTGCAGTTGAAGGCGTTGAAGGAGGGGAAAAATTCATAAAAAAACTAACATTTCTCAAAGAAATGTTAGTTTGATAGGTTTACAAATAAACAATATTACTTTTTCTTGTAGCCCCAACGCCAATAATGTACTTGCTTGGTATCTGCACTAATTGTTACTTCTATTGTTTTTTCAAATTCAAAGTAATCGGCTGTTAGTTTATTTACTTTTGTATTAGTCGTTACATCTGCTGCGGTGTACCATGCTGTACTGCCTGTAGCTACATCTCTCCATGTAAAAGTTTTTCCATCTGTACTTAGTTCATAACCTCCCCTGGCTAATGGAGAAACAGTAGGTTCATTAGGGCATTTCATTGTACCTGTATAGGTTTCCCATAGATTATCTGCCCTAAATCTAATGAAGTTATCACTAACACATAAGGGTAAAGTAGTAACAGCATTACCTTCTAACAAAGTGGTAAGGGGTTGATTTTTTACTTGTTCAGTTCGTTTAACATAACTCTCCGCTATTAGCCATTCAGAACCTGTTAAGATGTCTTTTGGTGTTTTAGGTGTGTTATCTGAATTGCCACAAGCAAAGAGAATGATAGAAAGTAACAAAATACTTATACTTTTTTGTAGTTTCATTGGTTTAAGAATTATTTAACTGTAATTTTTCGTATTCTTTCTTAAAATCTTCTATATAATCTTTCTTAGTGTTTTTTATAATAATGCAAGCACCTACTAACAAAACACCACAAGGATGAAAAACTATAGCTGATTTAATAAGATAAATTAAAGAGAATATCATGGGTAGCAAAAAAGCATACATTGTAAGTAAGAATTGTAATGTTTTTTGTGTTGCTTTTTTCATTACATATTGGGCTTTGGGGGTATCATTATTTTTGTAGTCATAAGGTACATCATAAACAAACCAAAAACCTACACCAAACATGATAGTCGCAGCTACAAAGCCAAAAACCATCATGATAAACTCTATTTCTGCTATTTGTTCTGGAGTATTTTTCATCTTCTTTGTCCTTTATCGTCAAAAATTTGTTCTAAATGTTTACTGGTTAACAACATAGCTAAAAGAGCAGGAATAGTAGTTGATAGAGCCACAATCGTAAGGAGTGTTAAAGGTGGCAACACAAAAAATAAGCCCAATGAAATAGCAAAATTGAAAGTAGCAAACTGCAAATGTTTTCGGTTAAAGTAAGTGTTTGCCTCTGTCCATGTATCTTGGTTCAACATAGAAAATGCTGTGCGATAGCCATAAACAGCGTTTATTTTTTTAGGTGGAAAACAATAAAAAATAGTAGGTAAGATAATCATTAAAAAGATGATACCTAAGCAAATCAATGACATGGAATTTAAGGTTGTCATGTTCTCAGCGAAATTTTAAAGTTAAAAGGTTTATCTAAAGGTCTAAGGTATAAAATAAGTGCTGCTGCCATTGAAAAGAAAAAACTCACTAAGCCATGTACTAATATAATACTTATATGGAAAATAAGTCCACTAATAAGTAAATAATGCCTACGTTTATCATTTTTGGGCATTACAATAGCTAAAAAGAGAAAAATCTCAAAGATAATAGTTCCCCAAGTAATACTTACGACTCCCCAAGAAGTTTGCAAAATTGGTAATAATAGATTTTTCAGCCAAGTATCTGCCCCATGATAATGGTGGGTAAACCAATAGTAAAAAGCTGTTCCATTTGCCCATTCTTCTACAGGTATTTTACCTATACCAGCCTGAAAATATATCATACACACTTGTATTCGTAGCACTAAACCTACAATCCAAGCAATTAGATTAGGTAATTCTCTAACAACTACAGAATTAGTAGGCTGCCAGTGCCAAGTTCTATTATCTGTTAAACAAATTGGAATAAGTAAAAATGAAAGTACATTTGCTAAATGGTCTCCACCATCAATATCAGAACAATCTGCATAAAAACTAAAGGTAATATACCAATGTAGAATACCTGTTAAACGAGGACGATAACCACTAATTACTAACAACAAAGACATAATAGCCAACATACGAGCCAACTCTAAATGATTGGCTAAAACAGTAAATAAGCTAATGGTAAATAATCCACTTGTATTGCCCATGCGAGCTAAACTACTTGCAAAAAATAAATGCTCTACTGGGTTTACTATTAGTGTTAGACAAGTGCCTAAAGCTAAAATACTGCGTGCTGTTCCATATACATTTGTAAATGGACTATTTTGTATTATACCAAGTGCAAATTTATCTATTTTTTGTAATTGTTGTGCTATCATTTACGACCAAAATTTTTAATACTTTTGATTTTCGTTGTTCTTCATTCATTAATTTACTCCATGCCCAAGGAACAGGTTCAACTAAACGTACTACATATTCTCCCATAATTACTGGGTTTTTAAAGTTTGTATATACTTTATTGGTACTATCAGGAATACAAGTATTAGGAAAATTATTTTCACATTCTACCCAGTTTTTTACGACATTAAGTTGTGCTGCTAAATTACCCAGTTCTATGTTTTGTCGCCTTGATAATCGTGATAAACCAAATAATTTATCATAACTACTGCCACTCGAATTCACTAAGAACCATTTTGTATCTTGTTTTTTGTAGAATAATAATACTTGCTCACGAGGATTACGTGTGAAAAAAGCCCATCCTTGTGGTATTAAAGTACGCACATTAGCTTGCTGCTGATAATCTATACTTAGTGGATTAAATGCAAAATAAGATATGCTTGTAAAGAAAATAAGGGCAATACACAATGGTATTGTCAATATTAATACTATTATTCGCATATTTTATTGTTTAAAAGTTGCTGTAACTTCTGCTAAAAACATTTCTTGAGCTAAGTTCTTCGAAGCAAACCTCTCACTTGATTGGCTTTCCCAATCAGATGTAGTTTGAACTGATGTAGCACGGTGAGTATCTCTATTAGTACCGCCGCCACCCCCAAAAACATTACGACAAATAAAATCTCCAGATTCGTTATGTGTATTAGTACCTAACCAAACATTCACTAATCCTCCTACATTAATTAAGACCCCTATATTCCAAACAATTCCAAAATCCATAACAGCTAATACATAAATACCAAATTCAAAAGTAACAATAGCACATTGTGGATTAAAACTTTCCTCTAATTTTTGTTTATCTAAAATAGCTTGAAGCTTTTCTGTGTCTAACGTACCATCAGCCTTAGTTATTTCAGCAACATCTATTTCTTCATTTACTTTGGCAAATATTTTTTCGTATTTAGGCATAGGCTTTAAAGTTTCTATTAAAATTTTTGCTCCATTTTTTATGGTTTTCTCAACAATAGTAATATTACCTGAAGTTATATCTTTTTGGAAGTTGCTAAAAAACTCTGGGTGTTCTTTCTCTATTACTTCCATAATAACATCTACTTCTTTTTTATATTTTTGTTGTAGTTTGCTATCTTGCTGCAATTGGTGACGAATTGGCATTTTATCAAAAATGCTAAGTTTATTAGCAACTTCACCTTCTGCCATAAAAATTCCTCTAAAAAGCTCTTCACCTGAATAACTTTTTACGGTTTGCTCTAATCTACCACTTATTGAGTTGGTATTTTGTGGTAATACTTCGTGTAATAAATTAGTTTGACAGCCTACTAAATTAAGAGCCAAACCCAAAGTAATACATTTGGTAACTTTGCTTGATAATTTTAACATAATAAAAGTAATATAGTAATAATTTTAAAATAAATTAATGGTGCAAAAATAGGTAAAAAAATAATAGATGATAGCCAACTAATAGTGTCGTGCCGTAAATTGTTATACTTAGTATTCAAGAAGTTCTCTAAAGATGTCATCTTTTCAAAAGATGACATCTTTAGAGAACTTCTTGAATACTATCAACTTTTTTCTCTGAAAGAAATTAGTTTTGCTATAAGTTTTTAAAG
>CANGYA010000257.1 GCA_947457925.1 Cytophagales bacterium
ACTTTGAAACGGTTAGGTGCTTGCGTTTTATTCTCTAAGTCGTTTTGCTTTTTGAAACTTTTTGAGTTTTGCATGACCAAAACGCCACCACAAACCACCACAAAAGCAAACAAAGTACCGATACTTGTAAGGTCTGTAACAACTGTAAGGTTCATGAACAAGGCAGGAATACCCACTACACAACCTGTGAGGATAGTGGAAAACCAAGGCGTTTGGTATTTGGGGTGAATGGCTGCAAATTTTTTAGGCAATAAACCATCTCGGCTCATGGTCATCCAAATTCTTGGTTGTCCTAATTGGAATACCAATAACACACTTGCCATAGCTACAATAGCACTAAAAGCAATAACACCTGAAATAAAATCTAAGCCAATTCTCTCAAATACGTATGCCAAAGGGTCACCAACGGCTAATTCTTTGTAGTTTACAATACCTGTAAGCACTAAAGCCAAGACAATATATAGTATCGTACAAACAAACAAAGAGAAAAACATGGCACGAGGTAAGTCTTTTTGAGGGTTTTTACATTCTTCGGCGGTGGTCGAGATAGCATCAAAGCCTATGTAGGCAAAAAATACCGAAGAAACACCTTTCAAGACACCCGCCACACCGTTAGGGGCAAAAGGACTCCAGTTTTCGGGCTTTACATAAAAAGCACCAATAGCTATAACGGCTAAAATAATCACTAACTTAAAGACTACCAATAAATTACCAACTTTTTTAGACTCTTTGATACCAATAAAAACTAAGTATGTAATGATAACAGTGATGAACAAAGCAGGAAAATCACCTATCAACCGTATGCCAGCTATTTGTGGGGCTGTTTGCCATGCCATATACGCCTCTCGCATAGCAGGCAACAAAGTTTCAACGGTTTGCCCTTTTGCCAGCAGTTCTTGGGCAGCTTCATAGCCTTTGTGTGCAGATAGGTAGTCCATAGTAAGGTACAGTGGGACTTTTAGCCCAAAGCCACTCAGCAAACTTGTAAAATAATCACTCCACGAAATAGCTACGGCAATGTTCCCTATGGCGTATTCCATAAGCAAAGTCCAGCCAATAATCCACGCCACTAACTCGCCGAAGGTTGTGTAGGCATAAGTATAAGCACTACCCGAAACAGGGACTGCCGAAGCAAATTCGGCATAGCACATCGCCGAAAAACCGCAGGCTATAGCCGTAAATACGAATAAAAAAGCTACTGCGGGACCTCCATTTGCACTTGCGTTGCCAATGGTACTAAAAATACCTGCCCCGATAATAGCAGCAATACCAAAAGAAGTAAGGTCAATAACAGTAAGGTTTTTGGCTAATGAATGTTCGTTAGGCTCATCATGCAAAGCACTATCTATATTTTTTCTGCGAAATAGTTTTTGTAGTTCCACGTTGCGTTGAAATTTGACTAAGGTATAAAATAGGTCTGTAAATGTAGGCAATTAAAAAAAAAACACCCAAAACACCCAAAAAAATATTCGTAACTATTTAGTTCAATGCGTAAAGATGTCATCTTTACGCATTGAACTAAATACTACTTATAATTGGTATTACTACAACCGAAAGTATTTTAGGTGTGATATCAACAACTTATGTGGAAATTAACTAACAACAAATCTTGGACAGATTTAGAACAGCAGTTTGAGTGGGTACGGGTCATGCAAGATGTGCCACAAGATGCCCGCCACCATGCCGAAGGCAACGTAGCTATTCATACGGCAATGGTGATAGAGGCTTTGTGCCAACTTCCTGCCTATCAAGCTCAAACACCCCAACTACAAGAAGCTTTGTGGGCTTCGGCATTGCTACATGACGTAGAAAAAAGGTCGACTACGTGCATAGAGGCAGACGGCAGCATTACAGCACACGGACACGCCAGAAAAGGGGAAATGACTACCCGCCAACTGTTGTACTGCGAAATTCCTACGCCTTTTCACTTACGAGAAATGATAGCCAAAATTGTGCGTTATCATGGTTTGCCTTTGTGGACATTGGAAAAACCAAACCCTCAAAAAGCTGTGATACAAGCAAGTTTGGACGTGGACTTGTCTTTGGTGGCAGACATTGCGGAGGCAGATGTAAAAGGCAGAATTTGCAAAGACCAAGAAGATTTATTGTATAAAGTCGACTTGTTTAGGGAGTTTGCTAAAGAAAATAGCTGTTTGTATGCACCTAAAAAATTTCCTTCTGATTTAGGAAAATTTAATTATTTTCAAAAAGATGATGCCTTTCCAGACTACGAACCTTACGACACCACGAACAACCAAGTCGTGATGATGTCGGGTATAGCAGGTACAGGCAAAGACCATTGGATAGCTAAACACTACAAAGATTGGAAAGTGGTGAGTTTAGATGCTATTCGTAGAGAACATAACATTTCTCCTGCCGATACGCAAGGAACAGGCAAAGTAGTGCAAATTGCCAAAGAATTAGCCAAAAAATATTTGCGAAGTCATACGCCTTTTGTCTGGAATGCCACCAATATTACAAGAAGTTTGCGACTGCAATTAGTAGAATTGTTCAGTAGTTATGGGGCAAAAGTAAAAATTGTGTATTTAGAAGTGCCGTATCAAAAATTATTGCAACAAAATAAAAATAGAGAATATGTAGTTCGTGAGAATATCATACAACGAATGATAAATAAATTGGAAGTACCCGCACAGTGGGAGGCACATGAAGTAGAGTATGTGGTACATTCATAAAAGGAAATTTGACAGAAAATAAATAGCTTTTATTGATTGACTCATAAGAATAATCAATTTGACTGATAAACACATTGCTGCTATTTTTGTTTTACTTAGAGAACTTACATCAAAATAATTTAGACTGTTTCTAAATTACAGTCAAATGATATAAGTCATCAAATTTTTCCCATTTGCTTGCTAATTTTGCAATAGAAAAACAACGGCGTATGAACCTCAATTTTAAGGCGTTAAGTATCTCCTATAAAACAGCCCCTGTGGAGATTCGCGAAAAGATAGCATTGGACGAGGCGGGCAGTCGTAGGCTTTTAACAAAAGTCAAAGAGGTATTAGGTATTGCGGAGGCATTGATTATTTCAACTTGCAACCGTACCGAATTGTATTATCTGTCGGACACTGACGAGTCGCAACAGTTAATTAGCTTGTTGGCTGTAGAAAAATGTTTAACAGACTTTCAAAATTTATCCGATTATTTTTTACCCGTATTAGTGCATGAAGAAGCTGTACAAAGATTATTTAGAGTGTGTATTGGGCTGGAGTCGCAAGTAGTTGGCGATATTCAAATCATTAGCCAAGCTAAACAAGCCTACCAATGGGCAGCAGACGAGGGCATGGCAGGAGCATTTTTGCACCGTTTGATGCACGCCATTTTCTTTACAAATAAAAAAGTAGTACAAGAAACGTCATTTAAAGACGGAGCTGCGTCTGTTTCGTATGCTACCGTAGAGTTAATAGAAGAATTAGCAGGGCATTTGAGAGAGCCTAATATTTTGTTGATTGGTGCAGGAGAAATAGGGGCAGATGTGGCACGTAATCTGAAAGATTCTGCCTTGAAGCCACGCATTACTTTGATGAACCGTACTTATACAAAAGCCGAAGAATTGGCTCAGGAGTGTGGTTTTCAGGTACAACCCTACGAAAATTTGTGGGAGGCTATCGCCAATGCCGATATTATTGTGAGTTCTGTGTTGCGTGCTACGCCATTGATTACAGCCGAAGAACTACAAGCCATCAATAGTTTTACCTTCAAATATTTGATAGATTTATCTGTACCAAGAAGTATAGCCCCACAAGTAGAAGATTTGTCGGGAGTAGTTTTATATAATGTAGATACAATTACAAACAGAGCTAACGAGGCTTTGCAACGCCGTTTGGAGGCTATTCCACAAGTAGAAGAGATTATTGGGCAAGCCTGCGAAGATTTCCAAGATTGGAGCAGAGAAATGTTGGTGTCGCCTGTGATTCATAAACTCAAAAATACGCTGGAGCAAATTCGCCAAGAAGAAATGGCACGTTTCACAAAACAGTTAGACGCAGCCGAAATGGATAAGTTTGATAAAATGACCAAAAGTATGATGCAGAAAATTATCAAACTGCCTGTATTGCAACTCAAAGCAGCTTGTAAACGTGGCGAAGCCGAAACATTGGTAGATATTCTGAATGATTTATTTGATTTGGAAAAACAAAAAGAAACTGTAAAAGCATAAAAAAAGCCGTTGTAAGTAAGATTACAACGGCTTTTTTTACGATATAGCTAATAATTGTATATTCGCCTTCAGGCGAATGATTTGATAGGTAATGTATTCACCTAAAGGCGAATGTACTGTATTAAACAACCTTATTTTATGGTAAAAAAATTAATTACACTTTTAATTATTAGTCTTTGTTTTTATTTATTACCCCAACTAATAATTGCCCAAGAAAGCACAAAAGGCAACAAAGTTGTGCTACCATACAGTAGTCCCCATGCTACTGTGGAACAAATTATAGGGCTTACGACTATCAAAATTGAGTATTACCGCCCAAGTGTGCGAGGTAGAAATATTTGGGGCGAAATAGTCCCTTATGATAAAGTATGGCGGACAGGGGCTAACCAAGCCACTACGATTGAATTTTCTGATGATGTTTTGCTCAATGATAAGCAAGTCAAGGCTGGGAAATATGCCCTTTATACCATTCCTACTAAAAAAGAATGGACTATTTTGTTGAACAAAAATGCGGATTCTTGGGGAACAGAAAGCTACCGAGAAGAAGACAATGTAGTAGCTTTTAAAGCAAAACCTTTGAAAAGTAGTTTTGAAGAAACTTTTGACATAGAAATTAGTAATATAGAAAAAGTAACGGCAGACATATTTATAAAGTGGGAAAATATCGTCGTGCCGTTTACGATTCGGGTAGAGTTGGAGGAAAAAGTAAAGCAACAAATTATCAATGCCATTACCTATGCCAATGATGACTGGGAGGTGTACGCCACTTGTGCAGACTACTGTTTACGCAACAATTTGTTTGCAGATAAAGTGGGTGAATGGATAGACAAGGCTTTTCAGCTGAACCCCAAGACTTTTCGCACACATTGGCTCAAGGCGGATTGGCTGGCTACACAAGGCGACTTTCAGGCAGCTATTCAAATGGCTCAAAAAGCCCTTACATTAGGTTTGGCAGAAAGAGGCGAAAAATTCATCTATCGGGCAGACCTCGAAAGGGCTATAAAACTATGGCAAAGTAAATAGTAAACTACGAATTAAAAATTACGAAAAAATTAGTAAGTGAAAAACCAACAAAACCATGTCATTAGCTACACAAATAGAACAGATTACTCGACAAATTCCGCCTCATGTAACCTTGATAGCCGTAACTAAAACAAAACCTGTGAGCCTATTGCAAGAGGCATATCACTGCGGTTTACGGGTATTTGGCGAAAATAAGGTGCAAGAAATGGTGGATAAATACGAACAGTTACCCAAAGATATTCAATGGCATTTGATAGGACATTTACAAAGCAACAAAGTAAAGTACATTGCACCGTTTGTAACCTTGATTCACTCGGTAGATAGTTTCAAGTTGTTGCAAGAAATTAACAAGCAAGCCCAAAAGGTGAATAGGTGTATAGACTGTTTGCTGCAAGTTTATATTGCAGAAGAAGACACAAAGTTTGGTTTGAATAAAACAGAATTGTTGGAATTGTTGGCAGACACACAACTACCTACTCTGAAAAATATTCGTATTGTAGGCTTAATGGGTATGGCTACCAATACAGAAAACACCGCCCAAATTCAACAAGAGTTTCGCAACTTGAAAAGCATTTTTGAGGAAGTAAAAGCCCAATTTACAGCTCCTAATATTAGCTGGCAGCATATTTCTATGGGTATGAGTGGAGATTATGACATAGCTATTGTGGAAGGAAGTACAATGGTGCGAATTGGTAGTGCTATTTTTGGGCATAGAGCCTAATTGATGGCAAAATTCAATGAGTTTTAAACCCCACAAGGGCTTCTAGTGTCGTGCTGTAAATTGTTATACTTAGTATTCAAGAAGTTCTCTAAAGATGTCATCTTTTCAAAAGATGACATCTTTAGAGAACTTCTTGAATAC
>CANGYA010000258.1 GCA_947457925.1 Cytophagales bacterium
AATTATGAAGTGGAAGTACAATTTAAGTTAATAAATACGCCTGTGGATAAATGTATAGAAAGAGATAAACTACGTGAAAACCAAGTGGGTGAGGAGGCTATTCGCAAGCAAAATATGAATTTGGGACAGACTAAAAAAATATTTGACTTTAACCAAAAAATCATTTTCCAACCGCAACAAAATGCTTCTTTACAACAAGATGCCTCTTTGCCTGCGTGTGTGTTGGTAGATATAGATGGTACGGTGGCAGACATGGGCAACAGATTTGCCTTTAATTGGGACAAGGTACACCAAGACCAACCTAAATACCCTATCATCAGGCTTGTAAAGGCACTCAAAATGGCTCAATACCATATCATTTTCTTTTCAGGACGAGATGCCGTATGCCGTAACCAAACTCTTGTGTGGCTTTGCGAGCATTTTGAATGGCAACCCTCTGATTTTGAGCTTTTTATGCGACCTCACAAAGACCAACGAAAAGACAGTATTGTGAAAAAAGAAATGTTTGAAAACTATATTCAAGGTAAGTATTTTGTGGATTTTGTCATAGACGACAGACAACAAGTAGTGGATATGTGGCGAAAAGAAGTGGGTATTACTTGTTTGCAAGTAGATTATGGAGATTTCTAAATTTTAAATCATAATTTTTGTAAAAGAGTTGCGGGCTACTTACAAATCTTTTAATTTGTCATTAATACCAAAACTCTCTAACAAACCTATGAAAAACATAAGATTTTTTGGTCTATGCTTCTTTTTATGGTACATCTGTTCAACGATTACCATTGCACAAAACAAAGATAAGTTTATAGACGAGAGCAAGTTTGCGGAAGACCTCACCGCCTTGTTCGCCAGAGAAACGCCAGCCACACAAACTGCCGTTACGAATGCAATGACGGTGCTGCAAAGTTTAAGCCCCGAACAAAAAACAGGGGTTTTCAGAATCATTGGCAATGCCTACGCAGCCAATATGCCCGCCAAGCCTTATATAGAAAGCATTTTGTTGTGCTTGGTTACTGCCAAAACCAAACAAGCCGACAAATTTGATGTTTTTTTGAAAGTTGCTACGCAAACTCTACAAGACTTTGGACTGTACAAGAAAAAAGAGGGCGTATTGAAGTATTTTAATGCAATGAATGACTTTTTTGGTGAAGGGTTCATTTACAAAGGCAAATTCAACCAATACCAAATTAAAAAAGGCACTAACTACCAAATTTCTTATGCCAAGCCCCAAAGTGTGAGAGAAGCCGAAGAAAAAGCCAAGTTAGACTCTATTGATGCAGCCAAAAAGTATGCAGCCGATACTGCCACCCAAGCTCCTTCTGCCGAAGAAACAGGCTGGGACATGGTAGAGGAAGAAAAGAAAGTAGAAAGCAACAGTGCAGACAACATGGACGGCAAGGTGGTTACAGACCTTTCGGGTTGGGGAGATGACCCTTGGGGAGATACGCCTTCTTCTACAGATACCACCAAAGGAGGCGGAAGTGCTGCACTTGAACCTTTACCTGCCGAAATACCCAAAGAATGTATCACACCTATCAATGATTCCTTGCTTATAGAGGGAACTTTGATTCAGTTTGAACCCACAGATTTAGCCATTCTCACGTCTTATGATAGTGTGCAAATCAAGGGAGTAAAGGGAACAGTTGCCGTTTTAGCAGGCATTTTGAATGCACAAGGAGGCACTTTTTCTTGGGAAAAATTGGGCTTAAAAGATGCTTTTTGCCAACTTTCCAGCTACAGTATCAATTTTGCTGTACCATTTATAGAAGATAATCAAGCTACTTTGTCTTATAAATCCAAAACGGATTCTTTGGTAAAAGGGATTTTTACCTACAAATCTTTGAAAACCAATAAAAACCCTGTTACTGCCGAATATCCCAATTTCATGTCTTACAAGGCAAATGTGCCTGTCAAAAATATCGTGAAAGACATGAATTACAATGGCGGTTTTTCATTGATAGGCAAAAGATTTTCGAGCAGAAATTACTGCGGAGAAACATCAAATATTGAGATTTATAAAGGTGGTAAACTGAAATTTAAGGCTACTTCTCATTATGACTATCTGTTTGCAGATTCTATGATTTTCAATCCTAATGCTGCCGTAGTTGTGTACATGACAGATACCTCGACCATTTCGCACCCTGGTGTAAGGTTGCGTTATATGTTGGGTTCTGGTGATTTGACAGCCCGTAAAGAGAAAAGAGAGTACCGTAACACACCATTTTTTGACTCTTACCACAAGGTAGAAATTATGGCGGATAACCTGAAATGGAATGTTTCGGCAGACACTATGCAACTTTCTATTTTGAATGCAAAACAGCAAGTTCCCGCAGAAATTCGTTCTGTTGATTTTTACAATGAACTAGAAATGAAGGAGTTGCAACGGTTACAAAGATTCCACCCCTTATTAATTTTGAATGGTTATTTGACCCGCAAACCTAAAAATAATCAAGATAAATCTTTGTTAGACCAAGAAAGGGCTACAATGTCTATGTACCTGAAAAACGTAGCAGACCAAATGAAAATTAGCCTCAATTCTCTGTACGGCATCATGTTGGATATGCACCGTTTGGGTTTGGTGGAATATGACTCCAAGAAGTTTACAGAAGTTACGGAAGACAAGGGTAAGAGTTTTAAACGGTATTATGGTTGGGTGAAGTTGTTGCGAAAAGGCAAGTTGTTTATCGATGCCCACAACAAAAGGTCTGATTACGACAAAGTATGGCTCAAATCTTTTATGCCGAATGGCAGAAATATGAAGTTGGACTTAAAAAGCAATGAAATGACGGTGAGTGGTGTGCCATTTTTCTATTTGAAAAAAGTAGATGGCGACCAACGTGAAGAAAGAACGGAAATAGTGGAGCAAAGAGTGGCTAAATTGGCACAAGATTCTGTTAAAACTTTGCCACAAACCCAACAAGATTCTTTGTCTGATGCAAGTTTGGAAAACATCAAAGAGGCATTTCGCCAAATAGAACGGAAAAAGATAGACCTCATGGACGTTTCTGTGTGGGATACCCTGAAACAACAAACTGCCGAACAGTTGGTAGGACCTCCGCCTACGGAAATAAAAGTGGAAAAAATTGTCGAAAATCCTTTTTTGACCAAAAAAGAATTGAAAGAAAAAGAGAAAAAAGACAAGGAAACTGCCGAAAAAGCTATGGCTGATTGGGAGAAAAAGAAAAAAGCCAAAGAGGAAGAATTAGCTAAAAACGCAGAGAAGTACAAAGATGTCAGGAAGATTAAAAGTAAGCAAGTCATTATTAGAGAAAACCGAGAAATGGAGTTCAATGCTCACCCTTTAGTGGCAGAGGACTATGCACGTTTTTACGGCAAAAGTTTTACATTTAACTACAAAGATTACTTTGTGCGAATGCCCGCCACAGACTCACTGATGTTTGAGGGGGCAGACAACGGCATCAAAGTAACAAGTGGTACATTCTATTTGGGCTACCCCACTAACAAATCTTCGTACAAAAGTTACCCTGAATACCCCAAATTTGAGGCAGAAGTAGGCGGGTTTATTGACTTCAAAAGCAATAAAATCTTAGATGGTGCGTATGACAGTTTGGTAAAATTTGAGTTAGAACCATTTACCTTAGACAGTATGGCTTCTTCTAACCCCGAAAATGAAAACTTGATGGGTATGTTTGAGTCTAATGGTATTTTCCCCGATTTTAGAGATACCATTAAATTAGGAAAATTTCAAGATGTAAGTGAAGACCCTAAACACGCCAAAAAATCTAAGTCTTTTGGTTTGGTGCATTACCGCAAAGAGTTTGCCCCTGAATACACAAAAGGCTACCCGATGTACCGCAAAACCAATGCGTTTTTTGACGGAGATATAAAGTTAGAAGGGAACAATGGGATTCGGGGCAATGGACATATTCGTTACCTTACTGCCGATTTATATTCCAATGACTTCATTTTTTATGAAGACTCTGTGGTTACTTTTGGTAAAAAAGCTGCCCAAAATGTCGTTTCTAACGGTACTATAGCCGATACAACCTTTACGTATGCAGGCGAAAAAATCAATGAACCAACCACCTATCCAGATGTTAAGATGAGTTGGTTTGGTATGCAGTGGCGTTTCCAAAGAGATAAAATAGATGATACCAAAATCTTACAAGACAGTATGCTTTTGATTAGCCAGCCCAAACTGCCTTTTGATATGTATTACAAGCACTATGACGAAGGGCAACGAGGTAAGTTTCAAGGAACTTTGGTATTAAGTGATAAAGGCTTGAGTGGATATGGGCAGTTTGATAACCTAAGTTCTATGGCTAAATCTAATGAATTTAAGTTCAATAATGATTCATACAACTCTCGGCATACGTTTTTTGCTATCAAAAAAGTAGGCTTGGACAGTGGTGCTATAGCTGGTAAAAACAAATTCTCGAATGCCGTAGAAGCTACCAATGTGAAAGTAGATTATATGTTTGAAAAGGCTATCGAAGATGAAGAACCCTCTGGACACGCCGTCATAGAAACAGAAACCAAAGGGCAGCAAAGTTTTGCCTTCCCCGATGCCCGTTACAAAACATCTTTGGGTAAAGCCGATTGGTTTTTTGCTTACCGTAGTATGACAATGAGTATGCCCGAAGGCAGTGATTTGAGTTCTTCTGTTTTTTCTTCTACGCACCTGCCCGAAGGACAAAACGTATCTTTCAATGGTTCAAATGCTATTTACAACCTCTCTCAATACGAATTGACGGTGAGTGGTGTACCCTACATTTATTCTATGCACGCCAGAGTCATTCCTTTGGGTAATGTGGTAATAGAAAAAGGGGCGAAAATGCAGCCATTAGAAAATGCAATGGTGGAGCTGTTGGCAAATAAAGATGAAAATGATACGGTAGTTCACCACACACTTTACAATAGTAGCATTGTGGTACATAGCCGAAACAAGTTTACGGGAAGTGGTTTCCACAAGTATAAAAATGACGCAGGACGTGAATACGACATTAAGTTTGATAACTTCATAGCCAAAGGTCGTGATTCTGAAGATGACACCACGAAAATAGTGTATGCAAAAACTAAATTGACAGAAAAAGATGACTTCATGAAACAAGCAGGTGTGCAGTTTAGAGGAGATGTGATTTTGCGGGCAGACAGCGTAAACTTGCTGTTTGAGGGCGAAATTAAGTTTGTTGATGAACCGAATAGTGCGTGGTTTCCTCTCAAAAATTCTGGCGGAGCTATCGAGGTGGCTGGTGTAGAAGAAGTTGATGGTAAGGAATTTGGTACAGGTGTATTCATGTCTAATGAAAAACAACTGAAAACAGTCTTTAAATCTGAATTAGAAAAAGGCGACAAACCCATTTTCAAGTCTAATGGTGTATTTCGCAAAGACCTTGCGTCTGGCGAATTAGTCATTGAGCCATTAGAAAGACAAAGACCCCCAGACGAACAGTACCGTTACATTGGCAACAATTTTATTTACAATTCAAAACTACAAAAGGCACATTTTGATGGTGAGTTTGATTTGATAAAGCCTGAAAACGACTTTAAATTTAGGGTTACGGGGGTAGGTAACTCTGATTTCCAAAAAAGGCAGTACAATATTAATGCAATGGTCATACTGAATATTCCAGAGCTAAAAGGCAATGCTTTCAAGAAAATGGGGGATGACATAGCTAAATACATCAAAAATACAGAGCCGAAGCACCTTGCTGTAAACAATGACTCTATTTTCTACAAGGCTTCGCATTTTATGCCTGCCAAAGAATTAGCAGACTTAATCAAAGATGCACGCAGAGGAAAATTGGAATACAGTGATTATTTGGGCAACTCTTTGGTCTTGCACAATGTCAATTTGCAATGGTCTGAAAAATACAAGGCATTCTACAGCAAAGGCAAAATAGGTTTGGCTAATATTTTCAAAGAAGAAGCCAATATTTGGGTAGATGGTTATGTAGAAATACCATTTAACCCGAATAACCCCAAAGACCAAGTAATTAATATTTATTTGGAATTGAGCAAAAATAAATGGTATTTTATTACGCAGCGTGGCAATGACCTGAAAGTGTTGGCATCATCTGTGCCTCCAAGTGAAGGCAC
>CANGYA010000259.1 GCA_947457925.1 Cytophagales bacterium
TAGTCTTGCGTATATTCGCCTACAATAACCTTTTTCACTATGACACTTTACAAGAGCCTCAAGTACACCCTTTACATTGCCAGTGTTTTTTGGGTGATTAAAATTTTTGAGTACGTTACTCGTTTCAGTTTGAGCCACTATGGTATCTATCCACGTACCCAAGACGGATTGATAGGCGTGTTGGCATCTCCTTTCTTACATGGTGATTTTCCGCATCTTACGTCTAATACAATTCCGTTTATTGTACTTACAGCAGCCATTTTAATCTTCTATAGACGTATTTCTATTCCCGTTTTGGCAGCTATTTATTTAGGTACAGGTATGCTTGTTTGGTTGTTAGCACGCAGTTCTTACCATATCGGGGCAAGTGGAGTAATTTACGGAGAGGCTGCCTTTGTATTATTTTCGGGTATTTTCCGCAAAGACATCAAGTCTATAGCTCTTTCTATAGCTGTTGTGCTGTTGTATGGGGGCATGGTAGAAGGCATTTTACCTACAAAGCCCGGGGTTTCTTGGGAGTCGCATTTGATAGGGGCAGTTGTAGGGGCAGCAGTGGCGTACTTTTTCCGAAAATTCAAAGAAGATGAAGAAGAAAAAGAACAATTACCCAAATTTGACGACTACAAAAGAGGTTACAGAAATGTAGAAAATAGTTATATGAAATATAACTACAAAGAGTGATTGTATTTAAGTGCTAACATACAAATCAATATGAGTAATATTTTTAGCAATAACATTTCTTTAAGAAATGTTGTTGCTTGCTTCTTGTTTATTTAAGAAAACCTATCTTTGAAAACCCAAACATTTAATACTACTTTTATATCGTGAATGTAATAACGGAAACTATCTTGGCACAAGGCTATACGGTACGCAGGCAACCTCCTCGTAATCTTCGCACAGAAGACTTGCACTATTTTCAGCATGAATACGAAAAAACATTGCCTCCTTGCCGTACACAGATTTTTCACCAAGCCTATTTTTCAGAAGATGGTATCATTTATACCAACCGTTTGCAGTTAGTTCCTACTTCAGTTGTCGACCCTGACTGGTTGAATCATTTTAAATTACGATATGTATTAGCTAATTTTTTTAAGAAAAAACAATACACTCTGAATGACGATAACTATTATATAAGTGTCGTAGATTTATGGTCTTCGGGTTATGCACATTGGATTTTAGATGCTTTGCCACGCTTGTATGCAAGCAGAGAAATATTGCCCCAATGCGTTTTGTTATTACCTAAAAGCCATGACCGTAAATACATTCATGAAACCTTGAAAATGATTTCTTTTAAAGACATTCACTTTATGCCTACTAATACGTATGCTAAAGTCAAAAATTTAGTATTGGTTACCCACGCAGCCCCACAAGGACAACTCCACGAAAGTATTAGTAGAGGTTTGCGGGATTATACATGGGAGTATCTTCGGAAAATCGGTGAGTTAGATTTTTCGGAGGGCGAAAAAATTTATATATCCAGAGCCAAAGCCCCCAAAAGGCATATTATCAACGAACAAGAAGTACAAGAGTTGGTCAAAAAGTATGGTTTCAAAGTCATTTTCTTTGAAGACTATACAATGAACCAACAAATGGCAATTATGCGGAATGCCAAGTATGTTGTTACGCTGCATGGTGCGGGGGTGTCCAACATGATTTTTATGCCCAAAGGCACACATTATTTGGAAATCCGTCGTAAGGAAGACACCCATAATAACCATTTTTTCTCTTTGGCTTCTGCCATGCAAATTAACTATTGGTACTATCTCACAGACTTTAAAGCCTCACCGAAGGCAGACGGTAAACATTTCGACTTGCTGATGGGCAATTATTATGATGCCGTAGTCAATGTTGCAGAGTTAGAAACAACCCTACAAGAGATGTTGGCAGCCGAAAGTTTGTGGTAAGTCTGTAAAATTTGATACTTTATTGAAATTTCTTTACAAACTCTTTCCCCTTGCGAATACATGGAGCTTCTACCCAATGGTATAAAAAGTGCGAAACCAAGATGGTACAAGGAACAGACAAACCATAATAGACAATACAATGCGTAAGTAAATGGCTTTTTATAAAGGGGAGTAATACACCAAATAGTCTTTCAAAAATTTGGAGTTGGACAAAAATATGTACTACATACATACTGTACGAGATTGTACCTAAATAAATTATGTAACGGTGTCCTAATATTTTTTGCAAAAAGTCTTCTTTGATTACTAAAAATAGCAAAATAAGGCTGCCCAAACCACTCAAGATAGAGATAAGGGGGTAATGTTCCATATAAAAATCATGTAGATTGACCACAGGTAGCTTGTATAGCATCAACAGATTTTCAAAAATATATAAACTTAAGCCTAAAACACCTAAGACTATTTTTTGCCAAGTAGCCAAATTGATTTCTAACAGTTGTGGGTAGTAATAAGCCAAGTACATACCTGCCACAAAATGCAAGCCCCAAAAGTTATTGGAAATCAGTAGCAAAAAAAACACAAACCCAAGTCCATAGATGGGCTGTTGTCGCATAGCTACAATAAGTAGGGGGATAATAATAGAATACTTCATCTCTACAAACAACGACCAAGCAGGAAAAATCAGCAGTTTTGTAGAAGGTTCAAGCAACAGACTTGCCTCTAATAGTAAAGACTGAATAGGCGGAAGTTGTTGAATTTGGCAAAGAATTGTAGCTATCAACACCAACCAAAAGACAGGATATAGGCGAAAACCTCGCTGAATAAGAAAAGTAATATAAGCTGGGGTGCTTTTTTGTTGAAAATATTTGAAAGAAAGGACAAAGCCACTCATCACAAAAAATAAAGCCACAGCCGAATGTCCATTGGCGAAAATATTAAGTATAATTAAAGGCAGATGACTCTGTAAGGCGGACTTTGTAAAATCTAAGTAAATATTGATATGATAAAAAACTACGGTAAGGGCTGCAATGCCTCGCAAGCCGTCTAAATAGTGGAATCTGTCGGTGGTGGGTGGTGTCATTTTGTAACAATCTTGTATTGATGGCACAAAGTAAACACAAAAGCACTAAAATTTGAGTTGAATGACTTAGTATTAGTTACAAAAGTGTTGAGCCACTAAAATAAAGAAGTCATCTTTCAACAAGATGACTTCTTTATGGGTGGCTTACACCTAAATTTTAGCTTTTAGACTGTACTTTTTCTTTGTATTTTTTGATTTGTTGTTTCAAAGACTCCAGCACCTCGTCTGTGGCAGCCTCAAAAGTTTCGGACTGTTCACTCGCAAATAGCGTAGTACCGGGCAAGTTCACTTTTACCTCTACAACTTTGTTTTCTCTGCGGTTATCTGACCTTTCAAGACGTAAATAGACTTCACCGTCATGAATCCTGTCAAAAAAGGTATCTAATTTATCTAATTTTTTTTGAATGAAATCCAATAATTTGACGTCGGCATCAAAGTGGATTGAATGAATTTGCAGCTTCATAATGAAAAGTTGTTTTAAGTGAACAATAGAGTATATAAAATCCGCAGTCGTTGGTGGGTGTTGGGCTTATGCTGTAACGAAGAAAAGTATCGTAACCCAAAACCTCCTACAGTGCGTGCTTATGCTTTGGGGTGAGCCTTAGCATAAATTTCTTTCAGTTTTTCAATCGTGTTATGTGTATAAACCTCTGTAGAGGCTAAGGTGCTATGCCCCAACAAGTCTTTTACGGCATTGAGGTCTGCCCCTCGTTCCAACAAGTGCGTAGCAAATGTATGACGCAGGATATGTGGGCTTTTACGTTCAACTGCCGAAATTTGTTCTAAAATCTCCCGCACAATTCTGTAAATTAACATTCGGTAACTTTTTTCGCCCTTATCTGTTACTATCAAGTATTCGCTGTCATTAAGTTGCACATATTTTTTGAGAAAGTCAAGTAAAATCGAATTTAATGGAATAATTCTTTCTTTTTCTCTTTTGCCTAAAACTTTGATGGTTGCGTCATAAAAATTAATGTCCGACTTTTTAAGTTCCATCATCTCCATAATCCGAATACCCGTACCATAAAAAAGTTCAATAATAAACCGTTTGCGTTGCCCACTGTAATCCTCGTCAAAGGGTATGCTGTCAAACAGATTTCGCATTTCTTTTTCTTTCACAAACAACGGTAAAGGTTTGTCTGTTTTTAATGCACGAATATTTTTTAGCGGTGTTTTTTTTACTATCCCTCTGGCTTCCAAGAACTTGTAAAAAGATTTGAGGGTAGCTATTTTACGATTGATAGAACGAGGCTTTAAGTCTTCATCGTCCATAAGGCTAATAATCCAAGTACGGACTATTTCGTGAGTAACCGTTTGGAAAGGCACTTCTTCTGTGTCGTCCCATTTTTTTCCAGTATCACCTTCCAAAATTTCTTTGTAAAATTCCTGAAATTGTACCAAATCTGTCATGTAAGAAATAAGTGTAAAGGGGCTACAACGCCTTTCGTTTTTGAGGTATTTTCTGAAGTCTTCTATCAATGACATAGTGGCTGTTCTTTTCCTAAAAATAATTTTTTAAGTTTGTATTTCAAAATTGTGTATTGTTAAATGTCATTTTATCTATACGCAGCAACACTACTACCTATGCCAAAGGTACTTATCATACGGTTCTCGTCTATTGGCGATATTATTCTAACTACTCCTGTCATTCGGGCTATCAAGCAGCAAGTCAAAGGCGTAGCGTTGCACTACTGCACCAAAAAAAGCTATGCAGGTTTTATGCAGCACAATCCGTACATAGACAAGTTATACTATTTAGAAGACAATCTCAATGATTTGGCTACGCAATTACGAGCAGAAAAATATGACTATATCATAGATTTACACAATAATTTAAGAACTCTACGATTAAAATTTATGATAGGAGCATACAGTTGGTTGGGTGAGAAACCCGAAGCCTACAGTTTCAATAAACTCAATATTGAAAAATGGCTGTATGTAAATTGGAAAAAAGCCGATGCAATGCCTCCCGTACATATTGTAGATAGGTACATGGACGCAGCCAAAGTATTGGGTATAGTAACAGATAATCAGGGATTAGATTTTTTTATTCCAGAAAAAGACAAAGTAATTCTTTCGGTTTTGCCTCTTACACACCAACAAAGCTATGTGGCGTATGCTATTGGTGGGCAGCACGCCACCAAACAAATGCCTTTGCACAAAATCATAGAATTGTGCGAAAAAATAAATACGAATATAGTATTATTAGGAGATAAAAATGATGCTATTATAGGAGAAAAAGTATTCTTGCACTTTGAAAATTTACGAAAAAATAAGCCAAACTGCCAAACCACTATTTACAATGCTTGTGGTCAATACAATCTCAATCAATCTGCCTCTTTGCTCCAACAAGCCCATACTGTTTTTACACATGACACAGGATTGATGCACATTGCAGCAGCTTTGAAGAAAAATATTTATAGTATCTGGGGCAATACTACGCCTCTGTTGGGTATGTACCCGTATCAAACCAATTACAAAGTGATAGAGAATAATAATTTGTCTTGTCGTCCTTGCTCAAAAATTGGCTTTGATAAATGTCCCAAAGGGCATTTTAAATGTATGAATGATTTGCGATTTGATGAGTTAGATGCTTTCTAAAACGTAAACCCCATAAGATTTTAAAACTCTTGTGGGGTTCTCAAAAACTCGAACTATCGTATTAATTCATCATAACTCAAAAACACATTCATGCCTTTTTCTGCAAAGTAGTTTTGAGTAGTTTGTCGGTCTTTTTGGCTTGTAACCATGATAAAGTCGCCACCCCAAGCACCCAAAGACTTGATTTCTCCCCAGTAGTCATTGAAATATAACTCTTTGACTCTTTTCATCTTCAAACTTGAGGCAATAATGTTTTCATGCTGTTGAATCAGCACATCAAATTCCTCTACGGTTTGGGCTGTTAGAAACTTCTCTGTAATGTGTGTAAGCTGTAGGGCAATTTCTTCTTTGTGTTGGCTCAAAGATTTGTAGTAGTTAATCCCTTCTCTCGAATCTTGTTTGTTACCCA
>CANGYA010000260.1 GCA_947457925.1 Cytophagales bacterium
GCCTCGCCAAACCACACAATAAAAGGACGCAACTGTGAGCCTTTTTCGCATTTATCTCCAATACGCAACTCCCAACCGTTGGGGTTGATGCTGCTGATGTCATACACTAAATCCTCGTCTAAAGTGCTGCGTACCTTGAAAATTTCGCCATGTAGGTGTAAAACTTTGGTAGAACCTGCTCTTTCGTGCAAGTTATCGATGTTTTGGGTAACAATATGCACATCAAAATATTCTTCCAAAGAAGCTAGTAAATAATGTGCCTCATTGGGCTGCACCTCCAACATATTTTTTCTTCGTTGGTTGTAAAAATCTAAAACCAACTGTTTGTTCTTTTTCCAACCTTCAGGCGAGGCTACGTCCTCTATGCGATTGCCTTCCCACAAACCGTTGGCATCTCTGAATGTGGGTACACCACTTTCGGCACTTACACCTGCCCCCGACAATACAACTAATTTTTTTTTCATCTTTTTTATAGAAAAATGTATGAATGTTATTTTGGTAAAATTAACCGACAATTAAATATTAATAGGCAAAATGAATCTGCTAATATCGTAAAGTAACAGCTTTTTCCCATTCAGATTTAAAAATTAGATTAAATCAAGGAGTCGTGTAAGATAAATAAAATGTTGTTTCAAAAAGATTCCACTCTTTTAAAAACAGAAATGGCATCAAAAGTTCGTCCACCTGCCTACTTTTTCTGTTTTATTTGGACTTTCTTTTTCTCAATGAAATATACGTACTTATTCATTTTTTTCTATCTTTACATACTAACCATTCATCAAACACAAGATGTATCCAAATCCAGAACTTGATAGACTACAACAAACCGTTAATAATACAGGGTGGAAAAGATGGGGACCCTACCTCTCCGAAAGACAGTGGGGAACTGTGCGAGAAGATTATAGTGTGTACGGAGATGCGTGGGGGCATACTTCTTTTAACCTCTCTCGCAGTGTGGCGTACCGTTGGGGAGAAGATGGCATTGCGGGAGTTTCAGACACTAAAAATACTTTGTGTTTTGCTGTGGCTTTGTGGAATGGCAAAGACCCTATCCTCAAAGAAAGGCTGTTCGGCTTGGCGAATCCCGAAGGTAATCATGGCGAAGATGTAAAAGAAGTCTATTATTATTTGGACTCAACGCCTACACATTCTTATTTGAAGTTCTTGTATAAATATCCACAAAATAGGTTTCCTTATGAAGAACTCTATTTTGTGAACAAACAACGTACACGCCAAGAGCCTGAATACGAATTAGTTGATACCAAAATTTTTGATAATAATGAATATTTTGATGTCTTTGTGGAGTATGCCAAAGCAGATACGGAAGATATTTTAATTAAAATCACTGCCCACAATCGTTGCGACAAAGAGGCGGAGTTACACTTGTTGCCAACTTTGTGGTTTAGAAATACATGGAGTTGGGGTTATTGGGAAGATAAGCCTCTGTTATTTGTGAAAGATGAACAGCAAATTTTTGCTTCTCATGCGTCTTTGGGCAACTTCCGTTTGCATTATGAAGACCAGCCTGAACTACTTTTTACAGAGAACGAAACCAACCGTGTGCGTATGCAAGGCAAACCCAATGCCCACCAATACGTAAAAGACGGGATACATGAGTACATTGTAAATGGGAATCAGGAGGCTGTCAATCCGTCTATGAAAGGGACAAAGGTGTCTTTGCACTACCATAAAACGGTTGAACCTTTGGGGAAAGTAGAAATTCGGTTGCGGTTGGCTAAGTCGCATATTCCTCCTTCTTCTAATCCGTATTTGATGACCCCACAAGAGATGTATGCTCCTGTAGAGGAAATGCACTATGCCCCCAGCAGCCCCGAAGTGCGAAAACTTTTATTAGAGCCACCATTCGACAGGTTTAATGAAGTATTTGATTTGCGGAAAAAAGAGGCAGATATGTTTTATGATGCCTTGCAAATAGGTATTCAGCACCCAGAACTCAAAAAGATTCAACGGCAGGCGTTGGCAGGTATGATGTGGTGCAAACAATATTACTACTATAACGTAAACCAATGGTTAAAAGGCGACCCTAATCCAGATTTGCCCCATGTAGATAAAAACCGTATGCATGGGCGAAATTCTCATTGGAAGCACCTCTATAATTCTAACCTTATCTCGATGCCCGACAAGTGGGAATACCCTTGGTATGCTGCATGGGATTTGGCGTTTCACTGTATCCCGATAGCCCGTATAGACGCAAGTTTTGCCAAAAGGCAGCTACAACTTATGTTAAGGGAGTATTATATGCACCCCAACGGACAAATTCCTGCCTATGAATGGAATTTTGGAGATGTGAACCCACCTGTTCATGCCTATGGTGCTTGGAAAGTGTATTGTATAGATAAAGAACAAAATCAAGGCAAAGGAGATATAGACTTTTTGGCAAAGGTTTTTCATAAATTACTCATGAATTTTACGTGGTGGGTAAACCAAAAAGATAGAGAAGGTAATAATTTATTTGAAGGAGGCTTTTTGGGCTTAGACAATATTGGTGTTTTTGACCGCAACATGAAACTACCCGAAGGCAGCTACATGGAGCAAGCAGACGGCACAAGCTGGATGGCTATGTATTCTTTGAATATGTTGCGAATTGCCTTAGAACTGTCTTTGGTGAAGCCGTATTACCAAGAAATGGCATCTAAGTTTTTTGAGCATTTCTTATCCATTGCTGGAGCTATGTCGGACATTGGGGGCGAGGGCAACTCTTTGTGGGACGATGAAGATGAGTTTTTTTATGACGTACTGCACACTTCCGAAAAGAAATACCAACGCCTCAAAGTCCGTTCTATGGTTGGACTCATTCCTTTGTTTGCAGTAGAGGTGTTGCAGCCTGATATGTTGGACAAACTGCCCGATTTTAAACGCCGTTTGGAGTGGGTACTCAAAAACCGTCCCGAATTGGCTTCTTTAGTTTCGCGTTGGTATCAATACGGTAAGGGCGAAACAAGGCTCTTGTCCTTAGTGCGTATCCACCGCCTCAAATGTACGTTGCGGAGAATGTTGGACGAAACGGAGTTTTTGTCTGATTATGGCATAAGGGCTTTGTCTAAATACCATTTGAAATACCCTTATCATTTCCAATTAGGCGGACAACTTTATACAGTAAAATATGTACCAGGAGAGTCTGATTCGTCTATGTTTGGGGGCAATTCTAATTGGAGAGGGCCTATTTGGTTTCCTGTGAATTATATGTTGATAGAATCTTTGTTGAAATTCTATGAATATTATGGAGATGACGAGAAATTTGAATGCCCAACAGGTTCTGGTAACTACATGAATTTGAAGGAAATAGCCTTGCAATTAGCTAAAAGATTGATTCGTCTATTCCAAGTAAACAGCAAAGGCGAAAGACCTATCTATAATAGCTACAAGTTTAATCATGATAGCAACTTTAAGGATTACATCTTGTTCCACGAATATTTTAATGGAGATACAGGAAAAGGCATCGGGGCTTCGCACCAAACAGGGTGGACAGGTTTAATTGCCGAGTTGATTCATTTGGTTGCCCATGATAACAAACATGATGAATGGTAGGACAGGATTCAAACTTGACAAGATAAATATCAAAAAAAACCTCCTTCATAATAAGGAGGTTTTTTTTTGATAACCAAAATACTTAATTATCAAATAGTTATTTTTTAGCAGGAACTACTTTTACTACTTCCACATCAAAAACTAAAATAGAGAAAGGTTTGATTGGAGGTTGTCCCATAGCACCATAACCTAAGTGTGAAGGAATAAATAATTGAGCTTTTCCGCCTTGTTTCAAGTAAGATACACCTTCGTCAAAACCTTGAATCATTGCACCCATTTTAGCAGGGAAGAATAAAGGGTCTCTGCCTTCTGATGAATCAAATTTTTCCCACTCTGTAGCAGGTTTATTAGGGTCAAACAATACGCCTTTGTAGTGTACGTGAACTGTGTCGCCAGCTTTAATTTCTGCACCAGCTCCTGCATTTTTAATAAAGTAATGCAAGCCCGACTCACTACTTTTTGCAGCTATTTTATTTTTAGCTATGAAAGATTTGATTTGTTCGTCTTGCAACGGTTTTTGTTTTTCTGCCTCTTCTTTGTCTTTACGTTCTTTTTCTGCCATTTCTACAATGTAGGCATTCATCATGCTGTCCACTTGTTTTTTAGTTACAATCTTGCTGATGCCTACCTCTAAACGCACTGTAGAGTTTTTGTCCACAAAAGGCGGAGGCGTTGGCATACGGAATTGTTTAGTAAACATAGAGTCAGCAGATACAAAGAAAGCTGCACTGTCGCCTACACTTAGTAACTTAAAGCCCTCTTCAAAAGAACCTTTAAAAGCAAAACCATTACTACGTACCATCATTCTGTCCACCCCCGGTGTTTGCGAGCTACTTTGCAACAAACTATCTTTGCCTTTGGTAGTGATATACATTTCATAGTTGAGTTCAACAAAATCACTGTCACTTGGAGTTGTACCAGCTACATCTTTACGCATGATGTAACGCATACCAGATTCTGTTGTTTTTTCGCCACCACAAGCCACTACACTACCTATAAGGGCTGCAAAACTTGTCGCCACTAAGAATTTTTTTAACATGATTTTCTTTTTAGAATTAAATTACGATTAAGTTGCTTTATAAAAAACCTAACAAAGATAGGCTGTTTTTTGATACTTGCCAACATCTATACAGAAAGATTAACTTTATTTGATAGCTAATAGTAGCTATTTTGTAGTTAAAAAAATATAGCAAATTAGATTTTAAATAGATAAATAGTTATTCCTTGTTGTTTTTATTTGTATTTTTTAACAATGTTAAAACTGAATTAACTGTTTCGTTATGTAAGGTTTAACAGTATAGAAGTTAATTACAAGCAAAAAGTTTGTAATAACCCATTAATAACTTCAACTTCTATATTTTTATGAAGAACGTATTTTCAAGACATTATTCGTTAGTGTCATTTTTCGCCCTCTGTTGTGCCATTATTGGCTTGTCAGCTTGTCAAAAAGAACCAATAATTGGTTGCGAACACCCTATCTCCAAAGATTCTTTGTGTAGTGGCAAGGAAGGTAAAACCATTGCCGTTAGAGTTGGTTCGGCAGTATGCGGTTATGGCGTTTGGGGAGGCTTATGGCTACAACCTATTAATGCTCCTTTCATAGCTACACAATGGTTACAGCCGTATTCTTTGGAAAAAGGCTTGAGTTTTCAACCCAAAGTAGGTGATAATTTGCAAATTACCTACACAAATGCCCAGCTTGATGATAGGTATAAAAATCTGACTATATGTATGGCTTATCCAGGTAGCAGCCAACCTATTCACATTTTGTGTATCAAACCAGCTAAGGACAGCACCCAAACTTCAATTATTACTAAACAAGTAGTATTGCAAGCAACAGGTTGCGGCACAGGCTTTTATGGCGACAGATGGTTTTATGATGAGCAAACACAAGAATATTTGCAACCTTGCCAATTTGGAAAACCAACACTTTCGTATCAAAGTTTGGTGGTAGGTCGTAAATATGAAATTTCCTATAATGTTAGCACAAGCAAAGAGTGCCAAAATAACTACCCTACCAATAGTGTTTGTGTGTGGTTGCCCAAAGCAACAAGCATAGATTTGTTAAGTATTAAGGCTAATAATTAAATAGCATAAGTAAATGGAAAGATTTATCCGACACTTTCTAGTGTCGTGCTATGAATTGTTATACGTAGTCTTCAAGAAGCTCTATAAAGATGACATCTTTCTAAAAGATGTCATCTTTATAGAGCTTCTTGAAGACAATCAAACTTATTTCTTTGAAAAAAATTAGTTTCACTATAAGTTTTTA